>NZ_JZWY01000525.1:0-1327 GCF_000966955.1 Streptomyces sp. NRRL S-495 | reverse complement strand
GATCCGGACTCAGTGCACCCAGCCCGCGTACCGGCGGGTGAAGCGCTGGCCGGTGGCGGCGGTGACCACCACGTCGTAGCGGCCCTGCTTGTCCAGCGGCCAGACCAGGTTGCTCTGCTTGCCCGGCCGGACCCAGACGGTCTGCGCGGTGCCGGCGAAGTCGTTCGGCACGGCGGTGAAGCAGACGTCGGTCATGCCGTCGTTGACCAGCTGGAGGGTGAGCCGCTTGGAACCGGACAGGTCGGCGGTGACGATCGGCACCGCGATGTCGTTCTGACCGGACGGCTGCTCGGCCCCGCCCTGGCCGTCGCGGACCACGGTGCCGGCGAAGCGGCGGACGAAGCCGTCCGGGCCGTGCACGGTGAAGTCGTAGCGGCCGTTGGTGTTCGCGGCCTCCCAGACGTACGTGGCCGAGGCGCCCGGGGCCACGGTGAACGGCGTCCCGGCGAAGGGCTGGACGATGTTCGGGTAGACCGTGTACGGGAAGGCCACGCCGCCGTCGTTGCTCATCGTGCAGGTGACCCGGCCGGTGAGGCGGTCCACCTCCGCCTCGGCCCAGGGCTGGTAGGGCAGGTGGCGGTGCGGGCGGTCGCCCCGCTCGGGCACCGGCATGGACTGGGCGCCGACGGCGGGCAGTTGCACGCCGGGGAGCTTGGTGCCCGCGTCGGCCTTGGCCATCAGGGCGTTGGTGTCCGGCAGTTGCGGGATCGAGTGGTCCGGGGCGGCGAAGTCGAAGCAGCTGGTGAGGTCGCCGCAGACGGCGCGGCGCCAGGCGGAGATGTTGGGCTCGGCCACACCGGTGACCTGCTCCATGAAGCGCAGCACCGAAGTGTGGTCGAAGACCTGGGAGTTGACCCAGCCGCCGCGTGACCAGGGCGAGGCGACCCAGAGCGGGACGCGGTTGCCGAGGCCGATGGCGCGGCCCTGGGTGAACTCCTCGGGGGTGCCCGGCTCGGGGGTGGGCGGCACCATGTGGTCGAAGTAGCCGTCGTTCTCGTCGTACATGACCAGGAAGACGGTGTGCCGCCACACGTCCGGGTTGGACATCAGCGACTGCAGGGCCTGGTTCACCCAGTGCGCGCCGTACGCCGGTCCGGCCTCCGGGTGCTCGGAGAACAGGTACGGCGCGACCAGCCAGGAGACGGTCGGCAGGGTGCCGTCCTTGCAGTGCGCGTCGAAGGCCGCCGGGTCGAACTTGGTCATCGCGTTGATGTAACGCGGGTCGTCCTTCGGGAAGTTGTGGAATTGCTTGAAGTACGAGAGCGCGTTGTCGTCGTAATCGCCGGTGCGGTCGTCCTTGCTGGGGTTGTGGTAGACCCGCCAGGTG
>NZ_JZWY01000524.1:0-18881 GCF_000966955.1 Streptomyces sp. NRRL S-495 | reverse complement strand
GTGGTAGACCCGCCAGGTGACGCCCGCCGACTGCAGGCGCTCGGCGTAGGTGGTCCAGTCGGCCACCGGGTTGTCGGTGACCGGGGTGTTGTCGATCCACGGGCCGGTGGTGCCGTCCCGGCCGGGGCCGGCGGTGCCGGTCCACAGGTAGAGCCGGTTGGGGTCGGTCGGCCCGGCCAGCGAGGTGAAGTAGGCGTCGCAGAGGGTGAACGCGTCGGCGAGCGCGTACTGGTAGGGGATGTCCTCGCGGGTGAAGTAGCCCATGGTGCGCTCGCCCTTGGCGGCGATCCACTTGTTCATCGCGCCGTTGTTGATGGCCTGGTGGCCTGGTGGCCGGTGGCCCAGTCGTGCGGCAGGCCGCCGGCGTTCTGCGCGTTGTACTTCGAGGTGTCCATCCGGTACGGCAGCATCACATTGCCGTCGCTGCGGCGCGGGTCGGGCTGGCGGAACACGTCGGTGCCGTCGGGGAACTGGAGCCCCTGCTTGTCGCCGAAGCCGCGCACGCCGTTGAGGGCGCCGAAGTAGTGGTCGAAGCTGCGGTTCTCCTGCATCAGCACCACGACGTGCTTGACGTCCTTGATGGTGCCGGTGAGGCGGTCCGGTGCGGCGGCGGGCCGGTCGGGTGCGGCCTGGGCCGGGGTGCCCTGGAGGCCGGTCAGGGCGGCGGCGCCGGCGGCCGCGGTGGCGCCGACGAAGGTGCGGCGGGAGAGCTCGGACATCGCGAACTGGCCTTTCAGAGCTGGAAGGTGGCGACCGCGGCGGCGGTGTCGGACGGCCACTGGTTGGCGGCGAGGGCGGCCGGATCGGCGGCGGTGGCCGGCCAGTCGGCGACCAGGGTGTGCGCCTCGACGAGCCGCAGCTTCCCCCGGTACAGCACGTAGTCGATCCGGTCCTGCGGCTCGGCCTTGCCGGCGGCGCGCTGCTTGCGGACCGGCGACCAGGTGGTGCCGGGCGCCTTCACCGGGTCCCGGTTCTCCTCGCGGAAGGTGTCGGTGAGTCCGGCCTCCTGGAGGGTGGTGGTGACCGGCCAGGCGAGCGCGTCGGCGCGCGCCGGCGAGCACCACGGGCGCGCCCGCGGCGGCGTCGGCGGTGACGGCGGCGGCCAGCGCCCGGGCCTGCCGGAGCCGGACCGAGGTGTTCTCGGCGGCGAGGACCTGCGCGGAGGTGCGGCCGTCCTGGAGGGCGTACGGGCCGTAGTCGGACTCGTCGAGGTGCGCGGTCCAGACCCGGACGGCGCGGCCGCCGGGCAGCTGCACGGTCGCCCCGGCGGCGGGCAGCTCGGCGGTGGCGGGGGTGACGGCGGTCAGCGGGTAGCGGCTGAGCAGGCCGACGCTGCCGGCGCTCTGGTGGGCGTACCAGCCGAGGGCGTCGGCCAGCGCCTGGGCGGCCTTGCCTGCGGTCTCCTGGAGCGCGAGCACGTCCAGGCCCTGGGCGAGCACGACCCGCAGCTGCTTCTCGGTGGCGTCGGTGAAGGCGGCACCGGCGTTGGCGAGGTTCCAGCTCGCGACCTTGAGCCGGGGTGCGGTGGCCGGGTCCACGACCGGGAGCAGCACGGTCACGGTGTCGGTGGCTCCGGCACTGTCCTTGACGCCGACGACCAGGACCTCGGGGGTGCGCGGCGCGGCACCGCCCGGCGCGGCACCGCCCGGCGCGGTGCCGGTGACGGTGCCGTCGGCGGCGACCGCGAGCCAGGCCGGTCCGGAGACCTTGCGGAAGGTCGCGCTGCCGGCCGGGTTTCCGGCGGGGCGGGCCCAGAGGCCGCCGAGCTTGACGGTGACGGCCGCGCCGGGTGCGACGGGGGTGGCGGTGAAGGAGTCCACGACGGCGTGCGGGCGGACCACGGCCGGCTTGGGCCGGAAGGTGAACGGCTGGGTCCTGGCGAGGATGCCGTAGCCGTCCTTGAGCTGCCGGTGCCGGGCAGGCGGTCGCCGTCGTAGATGCCGACCCAGTTCTTGGGGTCGGGGGCGTCGGTGGTCCAGTGGAAGGTGAGGCGGTCGCCCTCGACGGGGCTGCTCGACGACGTGCTGGTCAGGGTGCTGCCGGTGGCCACGGATGTCCTGTCCGCCGCTCGGACACCGGGCCGTCGGGGGGTGCCGGGCCGGGGCCGTCCGCGGCTGGTGACGGAGGCTTGGGAGGGTCGGCCCATCAACAGTTGGCTGTACAACTGCGGGGCCGGGCCCATTCATCCGAAGACCGGCGACCGGGACATGAACGAAGCGTGACGGGATGTCGGGCGGAACGGGAAATGTGGGGCGGGCAGCACGGAACGAGCAGCGTGGAACGTGAGATGTGGGGCGGGGCGCGGGCGGGGCGCGGGCCGTCAGGCGAGCGTGAGGAAGAGCTTCTCCAACTCGGCCTCGGTCATCGGCGCCGTGCCCTCCTCGGCGCCCGCCATGCACTGGCGCATGCCGCTCGCCACGATCTTGAAGCCGGCCCGGTCGAGCGCCCTCGACACGGCGGCCAGCTGGGTCACCACGTCCTTGCAGTCCCGGCCGGCCTCGATCATGGCGATCACGCCCGCCAGCTGACCCTGGGCACGCCGCAGCCGGTTCAGGACCGCACCGACGGCCTCCTCGTCCACCTGCATGTCCGGACCGCCCTCCACTGTCGACCACCGGTCCTCCACTGTACCCCGTGGGGTATCCGGACCTCGGTGGTCGACCAGGGGCCTGTGCCGTCGGCGAAGGGCTGCGGTCAGCGCCGGGCCAGCCGCCGTTCCCCGCCCGCCCCGGTGGCGTACTCCAGCTTGTAGTGCGCGAACACCTCGGGCTCGTCCTCGGCCGGCAGCACGTCGTCCACGCCGATCGAGGGCGCCTGCTTCACCAGCGCCTTCGGGAACGCCACCCGCAGGTACCCCGGCCCCAGCACCGCACCGTCGAGCGGGACGAACACCAGCCGTCGCTTGACCGGCAGGCCGATCGTCACCGTCACGAAGTACGGCTGGTCACTGGCGGTCTCGACGTAGACGGACTCCAGGGTGCCGATCCGGTGGTCCTTCTCGTCCACGACGGCCTGCCCCCGCCACTCCCTGATGTCGGCCGGAACGATCTCGGCGACGGCCATGGTCACCTCCCACTCCCGCTCCACGGCGGCACGCCTCGCTTGTGGGCGGCGCCCCGGACCCTCCCATCCTGCGCCTGTCCGCCCCGGCCCGCCCGCCGGGCCGGGACACAGCCACAGCCACAGCCCGGTACGAAGGGCCTCGGCGGCGGCGTCACTGGATCAGGTCGGTGTGCGGGTGCTCCGGGGACTCCGGGCAGACGTAGAGCTGCAGGTGGTTGCCCTTGGAGACCTGGACCCCGGGCGGGTTCGCCGAGGCGGCGGTGCGCGCCGCGGCGAGCTCCCGGTCCTCGTACGGGACCCAGCCGTGGGTGCCGCTGTCCCATTCACCCGAGGCGATGGTCAGGAGTGGGACCATCCCGGCGCCGCAGACCTCGCAGCAGCGGGCGACGGGGTCGGTGAGGCCCCACGGGGCCCAGCCGCCGACCTTCCAGCCCGGGGCCTCGGCCAGCGCACTGTCGTAGAACGCCTGCGGGTAGGGCTCGTAGACGCCGTCCAGGGCGGCGCCGGCGGCCTGCCACCGGTTCCAGTCACTCAGCTGCTGCCGCAGTTCCCGGCTCAGCTCGAGGAAGTTGGGGTACTCGGTGATCCGCTCCGGCGCGAGCAGGCACGGGACCGGGAGGTAGCCGTCGTACTCGACGACCTCCGGCCCGGGCGGCGCGGTGAGGAGGTCGGTGACCGCCGCGGCCGACCGCCAGACCAGCACGGTCGGCGGCTTGAGGTCCGGCTCGTGCTCGACGGGGCACCAGAACACCTGGAGCAGGTCCGCCCCGGCCGGCGGGCGCAGCAGCGGCACGTCGCGCAGGTGGAGCTGGACCACGGGCAGCATCGGGTTCGGCCCCTCGTGCTCCTCGTCGGTCTCCTCGTCCCACCACCCGTGCTGTTCGCGGCAGTGCGGCCAGGGCTCGTCCGCGGGCCACAGGAACGGCCCTCCGACCGAACTGTCGTAGGCCGAAGGAACCCCGGGCCGGGGGTGCAGCCGGAGCGCCTCCCGCGCCAGCGGGGCGAGTTCGGGGAACACCGAGGTCACATCGAGCGGGCGCGGCGGGGTGGTGCGGGAGTGGTTCACGACCGTAATGCTGCCGGGCGCCTCCGACAGCGGACGAACGGGCCCGGGCCGGGGCCGTTCCCGCCCCATCCCGCCGCAACGCGGCCATTCCGCACAAGCGGGGGTGAACCGACCTCGCTGCACCACGGGCGTACCCGAACACCTACGCTGTCCGCCGACGGATCATCAGTTCGGCCAGGTGCGGAGGCGTGGAGACAGTGGTGGGTTACAACGAGATGTGGGAACCGGGCGAGCCCGGCGTCCCCGCCGACCTCCGGCCGGAGATTCCGCACCCCGCGCGGATGTACGACTACTACTTGGGCGGAAAGGACAATTTCCCGTCCGACCGCGAGGCGGCCGAGCGGGCGCTGGCGGCCAATCCGGAGTTCAGATCCACCGCGCGCGCCAACCGGGGCTTCCTGAACCGGGCGGTGCGCCACGTGGCCGGACTCGGCATCGACCAGTTCCTCGACATCGGCACCGGCATCCCGACCGCCGGCAACACCCATGAGATCGCCCAGGCCGTCGATCCGGGCGCCCGGATCGTCTACGTCGACAACGACCCGATCGTGCTCGCCCACGCCCGCGCCCTGATGGGCGGCACCGCCGTCGGCCGGACCACCGTCATCCAGGCCGACCTGCGTGAGCCGGTCGACCTCCTGGCCGCCGCCGAGGCCGAGAAGCTGCTCGACTTCGACAAGCCGATGGCCCTCGTGCTGGCCGCCGTGCTGCACTTCGTGCCGGACGAGAGCGGACCGTACGAGATCGTCCGCACGCTGCTGGACACTCTCGCGCCCGGCAGCTACCTGATCCTGTCCCACGGCACCGCCGACTTCATCCCCGCCGAGGTCCGCGACCGGGTGACCGGCGTCTACAGCAAGGCCACCGCTCCGCTGGTCGGCCGCAGCCGGGAGCAGGTGGGCGCCTTCCTGGACGGCCTGGACGTCCTCGATCCCGGGGTGGTCACCGTCCCGCTGTGGCGTCCGGAGGGCGCCCCGGTCGCCGGCGCGGACCGGGTCAGCATGTACGGCGCGGTCGCCCGCAAGTCCTGACGGTACGGGGGTGGCGGCCGGACGGATCGTCGGGCCGCCACCCCCGTACTGGGGCACCGGTCGGGCGTCACCCGGCGGCCGCGCCCGTCAGCGGCCGGGGTGCGGGTTCGGCCGGAGCGTCCGGCAGTTCGCGCATCCGGCGCAGCGGTGAGCAGAGCACCGGCAGGACGGCCAGCAGCTCGCCGAGGGCGCCGGCCCAGAGCGCCTGCCGGACGCCGAGGCTCTGCCCCAGCACGCCGCCGATCAGCGCGCCGATCGGCATCACGCCCCAGACCAGGAAGCGCACGGTCGCCGTCATCCGGCCCAGCAGCGGCTTCGGGCAGAGCCGCTGCCGGAACGCGACCGAGGTGATCTTGAAGGTCATGAAGAGCACCCAGCCCAGGGCCTGGAGCAGGACGGCCAGTGCGAAGCGGCCGTCGGCCCGGAACAGCGGCACCGCCAGCAGCCAGAGCACGGCGCTGCCCGTGAGCAGGCTGCCGACCAGGCCGCCGACGGCCTCCGCGGTGAACACCAGCCCGCACAGGAACGGCGACAGGTGCAGCTCGCCGACCAGCAGCACCATCAGCATCGAGGCGCCGATCGTGCCGCACAGGTTGGAGACGGCCGCGGTAAGGGTGACCGCCCGCAGCAGCCGGTCGCCGAGGACGAAGCGCAGGCCCTCGGCGATCTCCGTCCGCAGCGCCGCCCCCGGCCGGGCTCCCGGCCGGGCCGTCGACCGGGCCCCGGACCGCCGGATCCGGCCCAGCAGCAGCGCGGAGAGGCCGAAGCTCAGCACGTCCACCGCCAGCGCGACCGGCGCGGTCAGCGCACCGACCAGCGCCCCGCCCGCGCCCGGCCCGCCGACCTGGACGGTGCTCCGGCCCGCCTCGATCCGGACGTTCGCCGCCACCAGCTGCTCGTCCGCCACCAGGTGCGGCAGGTAGCTGCCGTGCGCCACGTCGAAGAACGCGGTGCAGACGGACATCCCGAACGCCACCGCGTACAGCTGGGGCAGGGTCAGCGCGTCCAGCCAGGAGGCGACCGGGACGGAGAAGAGCAGCACGGCCCGGACGACGTCCGCGGCGATCATCACCGGCCGCTGCCGCACCTGGTCCACCCAGGCGCCCGCGGGCAGTCCGATCAGCAGGAAGGCCAGGTACTCGAAGGCGACCAGCAGGCCCGCCTCGAACGGGGTGGCGTCCAGCGTGCCGACCGCCACCAGCGGGAGCGCGACCAGGGTGACGGCCGCGCCCGCCTGACTGACCGTGTCGGCGGCCCAGAACCGTCGGAAGTCGGCATGCCGGAACAGGCCGGTGGGAGGAGGAGTCATGCCCGCCAGCATCCTGAGCATGATCACCGCGCGGCCAGTGTTTTAGTCTGGGCGAAAACGTCGACCGGGGGTGGGGATGGGCGAGCTGCGGTTCGGGGCGCACGACCTGGGCAATCTCAGGTTCGCGATCTCCCCGCTCTGGGAGACCGCGGCCGCCGCACGCGCCGTCGCCGATCCCGGCCGGCACGTGGTGCACCTGCCCTGGATCCGCCGGGCCCCGTCCCTGCGCCAGGACGGTGTCCTCGCCGGGCGGACCGCACCGCTGACGGCGCTCGCCGACCGGTTCGACCTGGTGGCGGGCCCGCTGCTGCCGGCTCCGCGCTGCCCGCTGGCCGAGATCGAGGAGGAGCTGTCCGCCCTGCTGGCCACCCCTCCCGAGCAGATCCGGGACGCTCTCGCCGCTGTGCCGCGGCCCGCGCCGACGGGCTTCGAACGACGGCTGGCCGAGGACCCGGAGCGCGTCCTGCCCGAACTCGCCGAGGCCCTGCACTCCTGGTGGGAGGCGGCGGTCCGGCCGCACTGGCCGCGGATCCGCGCCGTTCTGGAGGCGGACATCGCCCACCGGACACGCCTGCTCGCCGAGGACGGCATCCACGAGGTGCTGTCCTCGCTCCACCCCGCCCTGCACCGGGCCGGGGACCGGCTGCGCTCGCCCGACCTGCCGGCGGACGGCGAGGACCTCG
The DNA here is from genome assembly GCF_000966955.1 of Streptomyces sp. NRRL S-495. Lineage (NCBI taxonomy): Bacteria > Bacillati > Actinomycetota > Actinomycetes > Kitasatosporales > Streptomycetaceae > Streptomyces > Streptomyces sp. NRRL S-495. The sequence continues at coordinate 11,729 of NZ_JZWY01000524.1, read as the reverse complement.
GCGGCACCGGACTCACCCTCACCCCGAGCGCCTTCGCCGACCGCTGCCGGGTGCTGACCGGCCGCCGGGGAACGCCGCCCGCCCTGGTCTACCCGGCCCGCGCCCTCGGCCTGCTCTGGGAGCGCCGGGAGAACACGGACGACGCGCTCGCCCGGCTGCTCGGCCGCAGCCGTGCCCGGCTGCTCGCCTGCACCGGCTCCCCGGCCACCACCACCCAGCTCGCCGCCCGCACCGGCCTCAGCCTGGGCGCGGTCTCCCAGCACCTCGCCGTCCTGCGCGACGCCGGTCTGGTCACCGGGCACCGCTACCGCCGCGAGGTCCACTACACCGCGACCGACCTGGGCACGGCCCTGCTCACCCGGACGTAGGACCGTGCCGGGTGAGCAGGGCCGTGCCGGGCCGGCTCGGTGCGGCCGGGGCGTCAGGCGGGCTTGCTCGCGCGGATCGAGTACATCAGCGGGACGCGGGGCTGACCGGCCGGGAAGCGGAAGCCCCGGTCGCGCTCCAGAACCGGGAAGCGCGGGAACAGCGTGAAGTCGTGCTCGTGCAGGAACTCGACCCGCAGGCCCTCGGCCACCAGGGCGCTGAGGACGTCGCCGATCCCGTGCTGCCACTCGACGGTCCTGGTGGCCAGGGACGTCACCTCGCCGTCGGTGTAGGTGCTGGGGTCGTCCCAGACGGTGGCGTCGCGGTCGAAGTAGTCGTACTCCACCGTCCGGCCGTCGTCGCCCAAGGTGTCGCCGAAGGGGTGGAACTCCGCCAGGTAGAGGAAGCCGCCCGGGGCGACCAGGGACGCCGCGGTGCGGGCCCAGCGCTCGATGTCCGGGAGCCAGCACAGGGCGCCGAGGCCGGTGTAGACGATGTCGAAGGTCTGCCCGTCGAGCGCCTCCACCGCCTCGTACACGTCGGAGACGACGAAGCGGGCGGTGTCCGCGCCGATCTTCCCGGCCAGTTCGGTGGCAGCCTCCACCGCCGGCGCGGAGAAGTCCAGGCCGGTCACGGTGGCGCCGTGGCGGGACCAGGACAGGGTGTCCAGGCCGATGTGGCACTGGAGATGGAGCAGGGACTTGCCGCTGACGTCACCGACCTCGGCCAGCTCGAAACCGCGCAGTGCCTCGTCGCCGGAAACGAAGCCGGGGAGGTCGTAGAAATCGCTGGCCGTGTGCACCGGGACGCGGCCGTCCCAGTTGGCGCGGTTCGTCGCCAGCCAGTCTTCGGGGGCAGGGGTCTTCTCCATACCAACCACGCTGCCAGAGCCGGGAGTACCGCTCAAACGGTTTTCACGGCCCTCACCGACCGTCGTCGGCAGGCAGGTCGGGGAGGGCCAGGACGGCGAGGAGAGGTGGGTCCAGCGGCCAGGGGAACTCCGGCACGGCGGTGCTGACCGCGGCTGTTCTGACGGCGGCAGTGCTCACTGCGGACGGGGTGACGGCGGACGAGGTCAAGGCGGCAGCGGCCAGGCGGAGGGCTCCGAACAGGGGCGGGCCGTCCGGGGGGCCGGGACGGGCGGCGGGGAGGCGGACCGCGAGCGCGTCCAGGGTCGCCCGGCGCAGCGGTTCGAAGCGGAACAGGCCGCCGGTCAGGGCGAGCCGGGGCTCGGCCTGACCGGCGGCCGTGGCGGCGGCGGTCGCGGTGGCGGCGATCTCCTCGCCAGCAGGCCCGCGGCGACCGGACAGCCCTCCCCGGCGGCCGCGACCACCGCCGGGGCGAACTCCGCCAGCAGCGCCGCCCGGTCCGGACGCGGCTGGAGGGCCGCCGGGAGGCCGGCCACCGGGCCGTAGTGCCGCTCGGCCGCCGCGAGCAGGACGGGCGAACCCCCGTTGCGTCCGTCCTGCTCCCGCAGCGCAGCCTCCAGCCCGGCCCGGCCGAGCCAGGCGCCGCCGCCGCAGTCCCCGAGCAACTGGCCCCAGCCGTCGGCACGGCACCAGCCTCCACCCGGGCGGTGGCCAATCGCGACCAGCCCCGTCCCCCCGGCCACCACCACCCCGGCGGCGGTGCCCAACGCGCCCACGTAAGCCGTGACCGCGTCCCCCGCGAGCACCAGCCGCCGGGCCCCGGTGGCCCGGGCGAGCGGGCCCGGCAGCCGGGCCGCCAGGTCGCGGCCGAGCAGGGCCATTCCGGTGGCGCCCACGGCGACCGCGCCGATCCGGGCCCCGTCGGGCAGGCCCGCGACCAGGGCGTCGAGCGCGGGCAGCAGCCCGTCGAGCAGCGCCCGTGCGTCCTGTCCGCCGGCCGAGGCGGACACCCGCGCGGCGGTCGCCGACCCGACCGTCCGCACCCCCGTGGGACCGACCGGCCGGCCTGTGGGCGCCGCCCCGACCCGGACGCCGGAGCCGCCGACGTCCACCCCGACCACCCAGCACTCCCCCGCCGCCTGCTCCACTCCGCCTCCACCCGCCGCGCCCACGACCCGTCCTCCCCATGGTGCCCCCGGTGGAGGACGGCCGGCCGGGTGCGCGCCCGGCCGGAGAACCCCGGCACAGTGGCTACCGAGCGCAACCGAGCGCCCCGGCAGCGATCGCCCCCTTCCTGATCACGTCGGTCTCCTTCGCTGTCACGGTGGTTCGGATCCCGCCGGTTCGGATTCGGCCGGTTCGCTTTCGTCCGGCCCGGAACCATGGAATCGCCCGCCGGGTGCCCGGGTCGAATGATTCGATGAGGTTCGAACGCAGACGCAGACGCAGACGCAGACGTGGAGGGGGATGAGGTGCTCCGGATCGAGTTGGACGCCCCGGCACTGGCGAACACCCGGTTCGTGATCTCGCCGCTGCACAACGTCACCGACGGCCTGTGGCTGATCCGTTCGGCAACCGGAGCGGGCGGGCGCGGCGCCGGTGGACGCGGACCGGGCGTGCTGATCCGGGAGGCGGTGCGCGAGCGGCGGCTGGCACTGCTGGAGTCCTTCTTCACCGGGGCGTGGACGTACATCCCCGACTTCCTCAATCCGCAGCCGGAGCAGCACGAGGAGTCGCTCGAACGGGAACTGCACGCGGTCGCCACGGTCGCGCCGGAGCGGCTGGCGCAGGAGATCCGGACGATGCTCGCGGGTGACGCGGGGATCGGCATCGCCGGCGGCCGCGCGCCGCGCGCCCTGCTGCGGGCACTCGACCGGGGGGAGGCGGAGTTCGCCGAGCTGGTCGCGGCCGAGCTGCACCAGCTCTGGCAGGCCGCCGTCGGACCGCACTGGCCGGCGCTGCGCGCCCGGATCGACGCGGACATCGCGCGGCGCGCCCAGCTCGCCGCCCGGCAGGGCCTGGCGAGCGTGCTCACCGGGCTGCACCCGCGCGTGCTGTACGACGACGAGGGTGTCCGGCTGCTCGTCGACGCCCGGGCGAAGCTCCCCGCGAAGGCGCTGTACCTCACGCCGACGGTCTTCAGCTCCGACTTGCACGTCTCGGTCGACCCGCTGCCCGGCGCCCGGCAGTTGCGGCCGATGATCCTCTACCCGGCGTTCCCGGGACCCGGCCCCGAGCCCGGTCCGGAGCCGGCGACGGCCTCGCCCGCCGGTGACCTGATCGGGGCCACCCGGGCCCGGCTCCTGGCCGACCTGGACGTCCCCCGGAGCACCACCGAACTCGCCGAACGGCACTGGCTGGCGGCCAGCACCGTCTCCTACCACCTCGGCGTCCTGCACCGCGCGGGTCTGCTGGTGAGGACCCGGTCCGGGCACCGGGCCCTCTACCAGCAGACCGCCAGGGCCGAGGCGCTGCGCCAGGAGGGCTGATCAGGCGGCCGCGGCGGGGAGGCCGAGGAGTTCGGCGGAGCCGCTGCGGTTGTGGCGCTCCTGCCACTGCTCCTCGAGGTGCCGCACGCCGGCGAGGTCGAGGCGGACCGGGCGGTCCGCCGGCAAGCCCTCCAGGGATTCGAGGGTCTCCAGCAGGCGGGGCAGCCGGAGGAAGGTGGCGCTGCCGTGGAGGGTCACCCGGACCGCGCCGTCCGGCAGTTCGGTGACGGCGACCTGGAGGTGGGAGGTGTCCCAGGCGCTCTTGAGCACGGCGAGGAGGAGGCCGAGCAGGACGCCTTCGAGCAGGTTGGTCAGCACGATGGCGGTCGCGGTGACGGCGAGGATCGCGGCCTCGCCCCGGTCGGCCCGCCAGAGCGGTCGCAGGGTGCGCAGTGGGACGAGCTTGGCGCCGGCGTGGACCAGGACGCCGGCCAGGGCAGCGAGCGGGATGGCGGAGAGGGCGGCCGGGACCAGCGCGGCGAAGAGCAGCAGCCAGACTCCGTGGAGCACCCGGGAGGCCTTGGTCCGGGCGCCGGCCTGGACGTTGGCCGCGCTGCGGACGATCACGGCGGTCATGGGCAGGGCGCCGAGCAGGCCGCAGACGGTGTTGCCGACGCCCTGGGCGAGCAGTTCGCGATCGTAGTCGGTGCGCGGGCCGTGGTGCAGGCGGTCGACGGCGGCGGCGCTGAACAGGCTCTCGGCGGAGGCGATCAGCGCGAAGGCGAAGGCCGTGCCGAGCACGCCGAGGCTGCCGAGTGCCGCGAGGTCGCCGACGGCGGGCAGGTCGACGACACCGGCGAGGCCGGCCACCTCGACCCGGGCGACGGGCAGGTCGAACAGGGCGGTGACGGCCGTCGCGCCGGCGACGGCGGCGAGCGGCGCGGGGACCACCCGGACCCGGGCGGGCAGCCGGGGCCAGAGCAGCAGGACCGCGATCGTCCCGGCGCCGATCGCGGCGGCGGCGAGCGCGCGCCCGTCCCCGGCGATGTCGGCGGCGAGGCCGGGGAGTCCGGCGAGTTTGGCGGGGCCGCCGGTGGGGCCCTTGATGTCGGCCAGTGCGTAGAGCTGACCGGCGATCAGGATCAGGCCGATGCCGGCCAGCATGCCCTGGACGACCGAGACGGAGATCGCCCGGAAGAGCCGGCCGAGGCGGGCGGCGCCCATGGCGAGCTGGAGCAGACCGGCCGCGGCGGTGATCACGCCGAGGGTGGCGAGGCCGTGCTCCTGGACGGCGGCGAGGACGAGGACGGTCAGCCCGGCGGCGGGGCCGGACACCTGGAGGCTGCTGCCGGGCATCAGCCCGGTCACCAGGCCGCCGACGATACCGGTGACCAGGCCGAGTTCGGCCGGAACGCCGGAGGCGACGGCGACGCCCACGCAGAGCGGGAGCGCCACCAGGAAGACAACGAGGGAGGCGGGGAGGTCGGAGCGCAGAGTGCTCAGCCGAAGGGCGGGACGACGAGTCATCGGGTCCTCGGGAGAGTGGCGGTTCGGACGGTGGTCATGAGCTAACGGCCCGGAGGGCGGTGGGGCGTGCGGCCGCGGGTCGTGCGGCGGCCCGTGCGGTGCGGGGCTCACAGCGGCAGGAACAGACCGGTGTCGGCCCGGTGTTCGAGCACCAGGCCGGTGTGGATCTCGTAGAACCAGCCGCGCAGCCGGATCCGCCCCTCGTCCAGCCGCCGGGCGACGGCGGGATAGCCGCGCAACCGGTCGAGCTGGGCGAGGACGTGCCGCTGAACGGGGCCGGCGACGGTCGGGTCGAAGACCTCGGCCTCGTCCGCGCGGAGCACGGCCCGGTCGGCGTGGCGCAGCCAGGAGCGGACGGCGGGCACCACGCTGAGGTCCTCGCCGCGGACCACGGCGCCGACGGCGCCGCAGTGCGAGTGGCCGCAGACGACGATGTCGCGCACGCCCAGCACCTCGACGGCGTACTCGACGGTGGCGGTCTCCCCCGAGGCGCCGTCGGCCCGGTAGACGGGGACGATGTTGCCCGCGGTGCGGAGCTCGAAGAGGTCGCCGGGGTCGGCGTTGGTGATCAGGGCCGGGACCACGCGGGAGTCGGAGCAGGTGATGAACAGGGCCTGCGGGCTCTGGCCGGCGGCGAGGCCGGTGAGTTCGCGGCCGGTGTCCCCGACCCGCTGCGGGAACGCCCGGGCCCGGTCGATGAGCGGTTCCATGGGAGTGGCTTCCTCCTTCGGTGACGCCAGGTGCTGCCCTGCTCACCTGACGTTGCGTCAAGAGGAAGTAAAACACGGGTATGGGATAAGCAAAAGTGAGTTCGGGGCGCAGAGTGTGCCGATCCGGTTAACATCCTGTTGCCTCGAACGAAATATCGCCTTCCGCTACTGAACTCGCAGGTCAACCGGTATGGAACAGTCCGGTCGACAGTCGGCGCACAGCATCCGCCGTGCGCCCCTCCCCCTGCCGCGCGCCCTCTGCGCACCCTCCCGGGCCACCACCGTCCGGGTGAACGGCGGCGGCCCGGGAGGAGCGCCCGAGGCCGAGGTGACGGTCGGTCAGCGCCGCAGCGTGGTGACGGTGAGGCCCGGGGCGGAGCGGATCTCGGCCTCGGTGAACCGTTCGGTCACCCACTGCTTGCGGGCGTAGCGGCGGGTCTGGTCGGTGTAGTGCGGCGAGGTCGGGTCGACCGACTCCCCGTAGGTCAGCAGGGTCCGGGTGCGCGGGCCCCGGTCGGTCAGCTCGGTGGCCATCAGGAAGGTCCCGCCGTGCGGGACGCTCCGGACGTCGCTCGGGTAGGTACCGCCGCCCGCTCCCGAGTCCGGGGCGGCCGACAGCGCGTTGAAGCAGCCCAGCTGCCCCGGGCAGCCGTGCAGCGGGATGCCCGCCCAGCGCTGCACCCGGCCGATCGGCGCGTCCACCGGCAGGCCGCGGGCCGCCAGGTCGCGCACCGCTTCGGCGAGGGCGCGCTGCGCGTCGGGGTGGCCGGGGTCGATGCCGCGCGGGGTGGTGAGCGGCTGGGCCGGGTCGTACGGGACGGTCTGCCAGGCCCTGGTCGGGGCCGTGGAGAGCCGCCCGCGGAACGCCTGCCAGAGCACCGTGCCGGGACTGTCGGCGTCCGCCCTGGTGTCCCAGGCCGCGAGCACGCCACAGGCGGCCCGGACGTCGACCCGGGTGCCGTCCCCGGCCGTCAGCACGGGGTGGGCGCGGCACAGGGCGACCGCGTCGTCCCGGTCGAGCTCGGCGCTCTGCACCCGGTTGCCGAGCATGGCGGCCTGGAGCGAGGCGAGGGTGAAGCCGGGCGCGCCGAGGCCGTCGGTGCCGGCCCGCCGGTCGGCGATCATGCGCAGGCTCAGCTGCGGCCGCTGGGCCAGCTGCCGGCCGTTGTTGTACACGGCGGGCAGGTCCGCCATCGGGGCGTCCGCGTTGGTGAGGTAGGGGCCGTTGTTGGCGTTGGCGACGTAGTCGGTCCGGGTCAGCGCCGGGTGGTTGGCGGGGCCGAAGACGCCGGGCACCAGCGCGTCCGGGTCGCTGCCCAGGTCGCAGGCGGTCGTCGAGCCGTCCAGGACGCCGTCGGTCAAGGGGTTCGGGACGGCGCAGCGGGCGCGCTGCTCGTCGGTCACGCGCGGGACGGCGGAGGAGTCGGTGAACCAGGTGGTCCCGGTGGAGTCGACGGCCGTGGTGTAGACCCAGGGCGCGCCCTGGAAGGTGCGCTGGGCCTGCCGCAGCTGGTCGAGGTTCTGCGCCCGGCCGACCGCCATCCACTCGTCGATCGAGCGGAGGTTGTCGGCGTTGGCGTCGCGGAGGGTGTAGGCGTGTTCGGCGGTCCAGCCCTCGGCGAGGACGAAGCCGTGGCGGGACCGGTAGACGGTGCGGTCGACGGTGGACAGCGTCCCGTCGGCGGCCCGGACGGTGACCGGGAGGGTCTGCTGCTCCATCCGCTCGACCCTGCCGTCCACCACGTAGGCGGTCGGGTCGCCGGGGACGAGGTTCAGCCGGTAGGCGGTGAAGTGGTCGGCGTAGCTGGTGGTGTGGCTCCAGGCGAGGCCCCGGGTGTGGCCGATCTGGAGGACGGGCAGGCCGTGCAGCCCGGCGCCGGCGACGTCCAGGACGCCGGGAATGGTCAGTTGGGCCTGGTAGAACCGCAGCGAACCGGCCCACGGGAGGTGGGGGTTGGCGAGCAGCAGGCCGTTGCCGGAGCGGGTGGCGTCCCGGCCGACGGCCCAGGCGTTGCTGCCGAGGTTGGGGTTGTCGGCGGCGCGGGCCGGGCCCGGGCCGCCGAACGCGGCGGTGGACGGGGCCGCGAACGCGGTGGGTCCGGCAGCGGGTCCGGCGGGTTGCGCGCCCGCGCCCGGGACGGCCGTGCCGACCGACCCGCGCGGGCTGCCCGCGAGGGTGTCGACGTCGAGGACGATCCCCCAGACGTCCTCGGCGGTGATCGGCCCGACCCATCCCTTCCCCCGGCAGGACGGGTCCGGCAGGCGGTCCACACCGGTGTCGCGCAGATAGCGGTTGTACCCCGCGACATAGCCCTCCACCAGCGTCCGTGCCTCGCTGGTCGGCCCGAGCGGCGCCGGGGCGGCCAGCACCCGCCGCACCGTGCCCGACCGCACCACGGCCTGCTGGTAGGTGTCGCCCGCCAGGTTGGGCAGCCCGTCGACGTTCACGGCCTCGGGCCCGAACCAGCGCGAGCGCTCGCCGCGCACGCTCACCACCTGGTCCGCGAGCGCGCACACGTTGTCCTGCGCGAAGGCGTACCCGTAGCCGTAGCCGAGCCCCCCGTAGTCGTGCGCCAGGACGTGCGGGACGCCGAACTCGGTGCGGCGGACCTTGGCCGTCCAGCCGCCCCGGTCGGCGCCGGGGCCCGCGCCGAGGTCGGCGGTGAGGTCCGTGGTGAGGTCCGTGCTGAGGTCCGTGGTGAGGTCGCCGGGATCCGTACCGGCGGCCTGCGCCGAGCCGGGCACCAGCCCGGCGAGCAGCACCGAGGCCAGACCCAGGGCGAGCGCGGCGCCGGTCAATCGTCGTGTCCCCGAACGGGGTTGACGATCGTTCATTTTACTTCGCTCCGTCATGGCCCCACGCTGCCGCCCCGGCCGCCCGCCGGTCATCGCTCCCCGGGACGAGACGTCCGTCGGCCCCGCGACCGAGACGGCTACGCCTCGGGGAGGGGCCGCTCCCGGCCCGAACCATCCCTGCGGGGGAGGATGCGCCGAGAAGTCCTCAGGGTCCGGCACCCAGGCCGCCCGCCTCCCCCGTCGGCCCCCGGCCCGTCGACCGGGTGCGCGCGTCCACCCCCACCACGGGCGGCCCGGGCGACGTCACTCGTTCCGGCTCGGCCCGGCCGGAAGCCCGGTGATGAACGCCAGGAGGCGTTCGTTGACCAGCTCGGGACATTCCAGGTTGAGACCGTGGCCGGCCCGCTCGACGATCTCGGCCCGGACGCCCGGGATCAGCGCGGTGACCCGCGCCAGCACCTGCCGGGGCCGGAGCAGGGCGCTGCGCCGTCCGAGCAGGACGAGGACGGGCAGCCGGATCGAGCCCAGCTCCTCGTCGGTGAACGGTCGCGCCGCGGGGCGGGTGTTCGGCCGGTAGGTCCGCATGGCCAGCATCAGCGGCGCGATCATCACGGGCGGTGAGCTCAGGGCCGGGTTGGCGAGCAGTCGCCCGAGGGCGGGTCGGAGCGAGCGCGGGGCGAGCATGCCGAACAGCCCGCCGATCATGTGTGCGTAGAACCGCGCGGGGACCTTCTCGATCCCGCCGGGGTCCAGCGGTGCGACCGAGGCGAGGCGATCGGGCGCGTGCACGGCCTGGTTGAGGGCCAGCCATCCGCCGTAGGACAGGCCGACCAGGTGGACGCGCTCCAGCCCGAGTCCGGCGAGGACCTCGCCGAGCCAGGCCGCGTTCTCCTGCGATCCGGTCGCGACGGCGCGCTGCACGCTGCGCCCGGGGTCGTCCAGGGTGTCGATCGCGTAGACCGGGTGGTTCTCGCCCAGGGCGGCGATCTGCGGGTGCCAGTTGGAGGCGTGTCCGGCGTGGCCGTGCAGGAGCACGATCGGCTCGCCGGTCCGGGCCCCGTAGCGGTGGACGTGGACGGTGCCGTAGGCGGTTTCGACGTCCAGTTCCTCGCGCGGGCCGGGCCACAGCTCCATGGCGCGGTCGTACGCCTCCAGGAACTTCCCGCGGGCTTCCTCGCTGACGAAATGTCCGACACTCGCTCGGGTCATGGCCCCTCCCGGCACGCAGAACCGCAGGATTTGATGGTATGTTTGTACCATAAAAACGTTCGAGAGGAACCCGATGCCGAAGCTGGCCGACCATGACGAGCGCCGGGCCCAGATCATCGACGCGCTGCTCCGCACGGCGGCGGACACCGGGCTGCACGCCGTCACCATGCGCTCCGTCGCCGTCGAGGCGGGCATCTCGGTGCGGCTCGTGCAGTACTACTTCGACACCAAGGAGCAGCTGCTGCTTGCCGCGGTCAACCGCCTGACGGCCCGCATGGGCGAGCGGGTCCGCGACCGGGTGCGGGCCACCGGTCCGTCACCGGCTCCGCGCGACATCGTCGAGGCGGTCCTGCTCGAAGCCGTCCCCACCGACCGGGAGAGCCGGGTCTTCCACCTCCTCCACACCGAGTACGCGGTGCTCTCCGTCACCGACCCCGCCCTCGGCGGCCAAGCCTTCCTCGCGGCACCCGACGAGATGGAGGGGTTCCTCGTCGGCCAACTCGAAGCCGCCCAGCGGTCCGGCGACGCCGACCCCCGCCTGGACGCCCGCCAGGAGGCCGCCCTCCTCCTCGCCGCCTCCGCCGGCCTCGGCCTGAGCGTCCTGCTCGGCCAGCGCACGCCGGACGACGCGGTCGCCGCCCTCCGCTACCACCTCGGCCGCCTCTTCACCGGCCCCTGAGCCCGACGGCACCCCTGAGCCCGACGGCGCCCCTGCCGGAGCGGCCGCGGGGACGGCCGCTCCGCCTGCGGTCAGCCGGCGGTGGCGGCCGGGGCGCAGCCGAGGTCCCGGGCCGGCAGGGTGCCGGTGGTCAGGAACCGGTCGGCGGCGGTGACCGCGCAGGACGGGGTGGAGCGGTCGTAGGCGCCGTGGTTGCCGCCGTCGACCGTGACCATGCGCGCCCGCTTGCCGAGCGTCTCCCGCATGGCCAGGGCGCCGATCAGGGGGGTGGCCGGGTCGCGCTCGGTCTGGAGGAGCAGGATGTTCGCGGGGCCCCGGTCGGTGATCCGGACAGCGGGCTCGACCGGGTCCGGCCAGAACGCGCAGGGCCAGACATTGGCGCCCATACCGGCCACGACGGGGTTCTGCCGCCGGCTCTCGGCGACGGCCCGCCGGTAGTGGCCGAGGTCGCGCGGTGCCGGGGTGTCGCCGCAGAGCACGGCCGTGAGCGCGGCCACGTCGTTGTCCTCCGGGATGCCCGGGGTGCCCTTGGCCAGCCACCAGTACGGGACCGGGCCGGCGCCGTCGTCGGCGAGGAAGCGCCACCAGTCGGCGATCTCCTGGAACAGCGCGGTGTGGTAGGAGTCCAGCCGGTAGAGCGTGCGCCACAGATTGCCGTTGACCGGTCCGGCCACCGGGTGGGTCACCGGTGTCCGGTCCAGTTTCGCGACCAGGGCGAGGTAGTTGGCACGGACGGCGGCCGGGGTGGCGCCGAAGCGCAGGGTGGCGTCGCGCTCGGCCGCCCAGCGGGCGAAGTCCTCGAAGCGCAGCTCGCTCGCGCGGTCCCAGGTGGCGAGCCGGTCCTGCCAGGTGACGTTGGGGCTGACGTTGCCGTCCAGCACGAAGCGGTCGGTCCGCCCCGGGAACAGCTCGGCGTAGACGACGCCCAGGTAGGTGCCGTAGGACGCGGCGCGGTAGGAGATCCTCGGCTCGCCGAGCGCGGCCCGGACCCGGTCCAGGTCGCGTGCCGTGTTGGCGGTGGTCAGATGGCGGATCCGGTCGCCGTTGCGGGCCAGGCAGTCGCGCGCCAGGTCGCGGGCGAAGCGCACATTGGGGGCGATCGAGCCGTCCGGCGCGGGGAACGGGAACACCAGCTCGCACGGCA
>NZ_JZWY01000523.1:0-5029 GCF_000966955.1 Streptomyces sp. NRRL S-495 | reverse complement strand
GGGAACGGGAACACCAGCTCGTACGGCACCTCGGCGGCCGTCCGCCCGCAGCTGACCGGCGTGCTGCGGCCGACCCCGCGCGGGTCGAAGCCCACCAGGTCGTAGCGGTCCAGCACCTCCTGCGGGTAGCCGGACTCCTGGGCGCTCGGCAGGTGCAGGCTCGCCACCCCCGGGCCGCCGCCGTTGTGGACCAGGATCCCGCGGCGCAGCCCCGGCTTGGCGGTGGGGAGTCTGGACACCGCGATCCCGATGGTCCGCCCACGCGGTTCCCGGTAGTCCAGCGGCACCGTCAGGGTGGTGCAGCGCAGCCGGGGGTCCACCGGGGCCCCGGACGGGTCGGCGGGGCAGTCGGTCCAGACCAGGGGCGCGGTCGGCTGCTTCGGTACGGCTTCGGCGGCACCGGCGTCGGCGGTCGCTCCGACGAGGGCCAGGGCGAGCGCGGCGCCGACGGTTCCGAGCAGGCCGGTGGGTCGTAATCTCCTCAACATAGGTCTGGACCATAGGGACGGCGCCGCCGGGTGTCATCCCCCCGGGGTGGTACGGACCACCGGCAGTTCGGACCAGTCGCTCAGACCAGTCGCTCGGATCACGCTCGGATCAGTCGTTCGGATCAGTCGTTCGGGCCGGAGGCCGGGCGGGGTGTCCGGACCAGGCCGGTCTGGTAGGCGAGGGCGACGAGCTGGGCGCGGTCGCGGGCGTCGAGCTTGGCCATCGCCCGGTGGATGTGGGTGCGCACCGTGAAGGGGCTGACGTACATCCGGCCGGCGATCTCCTCGTTGCTGAGGCCGGTGGCGGCCATGGCCATCACCTCGCGCTCCCGGGCGGTCAGGGCGGCCAGGCGTTCGGGGGCGGCGGCCGGGGCCCGGTCCGGCTCGGGCTGGGCGAGCAGGCGGTCGATGACGGCGCGGGTGGCGGCGGCCGACAGCAGCGGTTCGCCGGCGGCGACCCGGCGCAGGGCGGCGAGCAGTTCGGTGGGTTCGGCGTCCTTGCCGAGGAAGCCGCCGGCGCCGGCGCGCAGGGCCTGGGCCACGTACTCGTCGATCTCGAAGGTGGTGAGGATGAGCACCCGGGTGCCGGCGAGGTCGGGGTCGCCGCAGATGGCGGCGGTGGCGGAGAGGCCGTCGACGCCGGGCATCCGGATGTCCATCAGGACCACGTCGGGGCGGGTGGCCCGGGTCAGTTCGACCGCCTCCCGGCCGTCGGCGGCCTCGCCGACCACCTCCATGTCGTCCTCGGCGTCGATGAGGACGCGGAAGGCACCCCGCAGCAGGGCCTGGTCGTCGGCGAGCAGTACTCGGATGGTCACGCGGGTTCCTCTCGGGCTGCTGTGCGCAGGGGCAGTTCGGCGGAGACCAGGAAGCCGCCGCCGGGCCGGCGGTCGGCGGTGAGGCGTCCGCCCACGGCGGCGGCGCGCTCGCGCATGCCGATCAGGCCGAAGCCGCCGCCGACCGGGGCGGACGCGGGCGGGCCCGGGCGCGGCGGGCGGTCGTTGGCGACGGTCAGCAGGAACCGGCCGCCGGAGTAGGTCAGGGTGACGTCGGCGGCGCTGCCGACGGCGTGCTTGGCCACGTTGGTCAGGGATTCCTGGAGGATCCGGTAGGCGGTGAGGTCGACACCCGGGGAGAGCTGCTGCCGTTCCCCCTCGACGGTGAGCCGCACCGGCAGCCCGGCGCGTTCGAAGGCGTCGACGAGGTCGGGCAGCCGGTCCAGGCCGGGGGCCGGTTCGAGCGGGGCCTCCGGGTCGTCGGCGCGGCGCAGCAGGCCGACGGTGGCCTTGAGCTCGCGCAGCGCGGAGCCGGTGGCGTCGGTGAGGTGGCTGAGCATCTCGCGGGCCTGGGCGGGGTTGCGGTCGAGCAGGTGGACGGCGATCCCGGCCTGGGCGTTGGCGAGCGCGATGTGGTGCGCGACGACGTCGTGCAGGTCGCGGGCGATCCGGATGCGTTCGTCGGCGACCCGGCGGCGGGCCTCCTCCTCGCGGGTGCGCTCGGCCCGTTCGGCGCGTTCCTCGATGGCGGCCAGGTGGGCGCGGCGGGTGCGGACGGAGTCGCCGATGGCGCCGGGCAGCAGGATCCAGGCGATGAAGCCGATCCGGGCGCCGATCGGGGCACCGGGCTCGGCGACGTACGTGGCACCGGTGACCAGCACGGCCGCGAAGGCGGTGGCGATGCGCGCGGTGGTGCGGTCGGTGTGGACCGCGAGGACGTAGAGCGCGACGATCAGCGGGGCGACCAGTCCGACGTTGAGCTGGGTCGCGACGAAGCAGATGGCCAGGGCGCAGGCGAAGGCGATCCCGAACAGCGCGCGGGGGTGGCGGCGGTGGAGGAGCACGGCGGCGCTGGAGACGACGGCCAGGGCGAGCGCGGGCGGGTTGGGATCCAGGTGGTTGCCGAGGCGGTCGACGGTGGTGGTGCCGGCGGTGGCGGTGAAGACGCCGAGCACGAGCAGCGCGTCGAGCAGGCGGGGGTAGCGGCGGCGGACGCGGCGCGGCCAGGTGTCGGTCATGCTCGGTTCTCCACGGGCCCGGACGGTTCGGCGGGGGGACGGGCGGTGCGGGCGTTCGGTGCGGGCGTTCGGTGTGCGGCGTGCGGCGGGTACTGCGGATGCAGTACCCGGTCATGCGGTTCGACCACGGTTCGTACCATTTTGACCGGTCGGGCGCGGCAGCCGGAACGCGGGCCGCCCCGCCGCGGTCCCGGGGAGAGGGATCGCGGCGGGGCGGGGTCCTCAGACGCCGACCGAGTGACGGGCCGGTTCGGTACCGGTCCCGTCGGCGGGGGCGTCGGGGAGCGGGGGCTCGGTCCGGAGCTTGGCGCCCTCGACGTCGACGTCGGGGACGATCCGCTCCAGCGGGCGCGGCAGCCACCAGGCGCGGCGGCCGAGCAGGGCGAGGGCGGCCGGGACGATCGCCATCCGGACCACGAAGGCGTCGAAGGCGACGGCGGCTGCCAGGCCGAAGCCCATCATCTTGATCATCGGCTCGTTCATGCCGATGAAGCCGGCGAAGACGCTGATCATGATGAGCGCGGCGGCCGTGACCACCCGGGCGTTGTACCGGAAGCCGGTGACCACGGCCTCGCCGGGCTCCTCGCCGTGCACATAGGCCTCGCGGATCCGGGTGACCAGGAACACCTCGTAGTCCATGGCCAGGCCGAACACCACGCCGATCATGAAGATCGGCATCATGCTCATCACCGGGCCGGTCTGCTCGATCCCGATCAGCTCGGCCAGCCAGCCCCACTGGAAGACCGCGACGACGGCGCCGAGCGCGGCGGCCACCGAGAGCAGGAATCCGGCAGCGGCCTTGAGCGGGACGAGCACCGAGCGGAAGACCACCAGCAGCAGCACCACGGCGAGGCCGACGACCACCGCCAGGTAGGGCAGCAGCGCGTCGTTGAGCTTCTGCGAGACGTCGATGTTCATCGCCGTCGGACCGCTGACCAGGACGGTCGCACCGGTGGCGGCCTTGAGGCCCGGTGCCTTGTCGCGGATGGCGTGGACCAGGTCGGTGGTCGCGGCCTCACTGGGTCCGGTGGCCGGCATGGCGGTGACGAGGGCGGTGTCCCCGGCCTGGTTGAACGCCGCCGGAGTGACGGCCACCACGCCGGGCAGGCCCTTCACGGCGTCGCCGACCTGCTGGGCGGCGGCCTTCGGGTCGGGCACGCCCTTGGCGTCGACCAGCAGGGTCAGCGGACCGTTGAAGCCGGGCCCGAAGCCCTCGGAGAGGTGGTCGTAGGCGCGGCGCTGGGTGGTGGAGGTGGGCTTCGCCTCGTCGCCCGGCAGGCCGAGCCGCAGGTCGAGAGCGGGCAGGGCGAGCACTCCGAGCCCGATCACACCGCCGACCAGGACGGCGACCGGACGGCGCAGCACGAACCGGGCCCAGCGGGTACCGCCGTTGGGGCGGGCACCGGCGCCCGCCGCAGCGGCCCGCCCCCGCTTCCGGAGCTTGCGCGGCAGCACCCGCTGACCGATGAAGCCGAGCAGCGCGGGGACCAGGGTGAGCGCCACCAGGACGGCGATCACCACGGTGCCGGCCGCCGCGAGGCCCATCTTGGCGAGCAGCGGGATGCCCACCACGGAGAGCCCGGCCAGCGCGATGATCACGGTGAGCCCGGCGAACACCACGGCCGATCCGGCCGTGCCGACGGCCCGTCCGGCGGCCTCCTTGGGCGCGTACCCGTCGAGCAGCTCGGCGCGGTAGCGGGAGACGATGAAGACCGCGTAGTCGATGCCGACCGCGAGGCCGAGCATCATCGCCAGGGTGCTGGTGGTGCTGGACAGGCCGAGCACGCTGCCGAGCCCGGTGATCAGCGCGATGCCGAGGCCGACGCCGATCACCGCGGTGAGCAGCGGGAGTCCGGCGGCCAGCAGCGAGCCGAAAGTGATCACCAGGACGACGGCCGATATCGCCATGCCGATCGCCTCGGCGGAACCGCCCGCCTCGCCGGCGGCCATCAGGGCCGTGCCGCCGATGTCCACGGTGAGGCCGGCGTCCCGCGCGTGCTGGGCGGCCTGCTCCAGGGCTTCGGTGGCCCCGGTGGAGACCTTGCCGGGCTTGGCGTCGTAGCTGATCGTCGCGTAGGCGGTGGTGCCGTCCTGGGAGACGGCGCCGGTCTTGAACGGTCCGGCGGCTCCGACGACCTGCTCGCCGTGGGCGAGCTCGGCGACCGCCTTCTCGACCGTCTGCTGGTTGTTGGCGGCGGTGATCTTCTGGCCGGACGGCGCGACGAAGACGATCCGGGCCGAGGCACCGTCGGACATCGCGCCGGGGAAGCGCTCGTCCATGAGGTCGAAGGCCTTCTGCGCCTCGGTGCCGGGCATGGCGAAGCCGTCGTCGGGGGCGGCGGGCGCCTTGGCGGCCAGCACCCCCACGGCGGCCAGCAGGGCGACCCAGAGCAGGGTCACCAGCCGGCGCCTGAGGAAGGACCATCGGCCCAGGCGGTACAGGAAAGTGGCCACGGGAGAGCGGACTCCTTCGGATGTCGGACGGCGGATGCCGGGTGCCGGGTGCCGGATGCCGGACTGCGGGTTG
>NZ_JZWY01000522.1:0-3691 GCF_000966955.1 Streptomyces sp. NRRL S-495 | reverse complement strand
GGTGCTGACGGCGGGCTTCGGGCTTCGGGCGGGATCGGTGGCCGGGAGCACTGCCCGGCCGTCGCGGCCAGGGGCTCCCGGAGCATGGCCATCCTGCGTCGGCGGGCGTCTCGTCGGCGTCGGCCCTGCGCAGGCATTCCGGACTACTGCGGACGCAGCAGGACGACCCGGACGGCGTAGTGCCCGGAGCGCGGTGGCGGCCGTCCGGCTCCGACCTGCGGCCGAGGGGGCGGGGCGCCGGCGTCGGGGTGCGAGGGTCGGCCGGGTCACCCGGGCGGAGGTACGGACGGGCCGCGCCCCGACCGGCGAAGTAGCGTGATGTGCCTGGACCGGACGTTTCGCTCCGGTTCGTCCAGACCTGTCCGTCATCGGTGACCGGAAGCCCTCAGGCCCCCGGAACACCGCCCGTCCGCAGCTCGACCCGCTGCCGGAGGTGGCCCATGGGCGTTCCCGCCGCTCGCATCGTGTTCGACGAGAACGACCGCGCGGCCGTCGCGGAGGCCGTGAGCGAGATGCTCGCCACCGGCGCGCTCACCCTCGGCCCCTGGACCGAACGGTTCGAGCAGTCCTTCGCCGCCGAGCACGGCGCGACCCACGCGGTCGCCGTCGCCAGCGGCACCGCGGCGCTGGAGATCGTCCTGCGCGGCCTCGACGTCCGTGGCCGCGACGTGGTCGTCCCGGCCGTCACCTTCTACGCGACGGCCGGTGCGATCCTGCACGCGGGCGGCCGGCCGGTCTTCGCCGACGTCGACCCGGACACCCTCGCGCTCGGCCCGGACACCCTGGAGGCCGCGCTCACGCCGGACACCGCCGCCGTGGTGCTGGTCCACATCGGCGGACTGATCACCCCCGAGGTCGACGCCCTGCGCGCGATCTGCGACGCCCGGGGCATCCCGCTGGTCGAGGACGCCGCGCACGCCCACGGCAGCAGCTACCTCGGGCGCGCCGCCGGCACCTTCGGAACGGCCGGAGCCTTCTCCTTCTACCCGACCAAGGTCACCACCAGCGGCGAGGGCGGCATGATCCTCACCGAGTCCGCCGAACTGCGCGACGAGGCCCGGATCCACCGCGACCAGGGCAAGGGCTCGTTCACCACCAACCACCACGTGCGGCTCGGCGCGTCCTGGCGGATGAGCGAGCCCAACGCCGCCATCGGCACCGTCCACCTGCGCCGGCTCAAGGAGTTCGTGGAGACCAGGCGCCGGGTCGCCCAGCGCTACGACGCCGCGCTCGGCGCGCTGGACGGCCTGACGCCCGTCCTCGAACCGGCCGGCTCCCGCGGCAACTACTACAAGTACGTCGCCCTGCTGCCGCCCGGCGCCGACCGCGCGGCGTTCAAGCGGGCCGTCGCCGAGGAGTACGACGTCCGGCTCTCCGGCGAGGTCTACGACCTGCCGCTGCACCTGCAGCCGGTGCTCGCCCCGTACCGGCGGGCGGCGCTGCCGGTCGCCGAGGACGTCTGCGCCCGGCAGATCTGCCTGCCGGTGCACTCCGACATGACCGAGGACGAGACCGAGCTGGTGATCGAGGCGGTGTCCGCCGTCCATCGCCGCTTCACGGGCTGACGGACCACGGGCTGACGGATCACGGGCCGACGGACCCCGCCGGTCGCGAGAACCGTCGGGAGCAGTCAGTCGGGACAAGGTCGAGACAAGACAGGAGAGAACAGTGCGGATAGCGGTCACCGGAGGATGCGGCTTCATCGGCTCACACGTCGTCGACCGGCTGCTCGCCGCCGGGCACGAGGTGCTCGCGGTGGACTCCACCGACAAGTACCTCAACCCCGACGCCGACCACGCGCGGATCGACATCCTCGACCTGCCCGCCCTCACCGCCGCCCTGGACGGCTGCGAGGTGGTCTTCCACCTGGCCGCGCAGGCCGACGTCGAACGGGTCGCCGCCGACCCGGTCGGCGCCGTGCGGGCCAACATCGACGGGACCGAGGCCGTCCTGGAGGCCGCCCGCCGCAACGACCTCAGCCGGACCGTCCTGGCCAGCACCGTCTGGGTGTACGGGGCCGCCCTGGGCGAGGCCGGGATGGAGGACGAGGAGCAGGAGCTCGACGAGCACGTGCCGATCGAGCTGGACCACAGCGGGCACCTCTACGTCGCCACCAAACTGGCCGCCGAGATGCTCGTGCACAGCTACCGCCAGCTCTACGGACGGCACTTCACCATCCTCCGGTACGGCATCCCGTACGGGCCGCGGATGCGCGACGAGCTGGTGGTCGCCCGGTTCGTGCAGGCCGCGCTCGACGGACGGCCGATCACCATCGCGGGCGACGGGCGGCAGAGCCGCAACTTCGTCTACGTCGAGGACCTCGCCGACGCGCACGTCCGCGCCCTCTCCCCCGCCGCCGAGGACCAGACCTTCGCCCTGGAGGGCTCCACCGCCGTCTCGGTCCGCGACATCGCCGACACCGTCGACCGGCTGCTCGGACCGGTCAGCATCGAGCACATCGAGGCCCGCACCGCCGACTACGCCGGGCGCCGGATCTCCGCCGCGCAGGCCAAGCGGCTGCTCGGCTGGTCGCCGCGCACCAACTTCGCCGACGGCGTGCGGCGGTACGCCGACTGGTACCGCTCCGAGGCCGCCCCGGCGACCGGCCCCGCGTCCGGCCCCCGCCGGGGCGCCTGAACCGGGGCCGGGCAGTGCCGCACGCCCTGCTGGTCTCCGGCTCGCTCGGCCAGGGCCACGACGTGATGGCCCGGGCCTGCGCCGACTCCCTGGAGGCGCGCGGCTGGTCCACCAGCACCGTCGACGCGATGGCCCTGCTCGGGCAGCGCGCGGGCAACGCCGGGGAGGCGGTGTTCCGGCGGCTGCTCGACCTGCCCGGCGTCTACGACGCGTTCCACTTCTCCGCCCTGCGCCCCGGCGCCCGGATCGCCCTGCTCGCCGACGCGGCGGCCCGGCGGCGGCTGGTGCCCGCCGTCCGGGCGCTGCTCGCGGAGCAGCGCCCGGAACTGGTGGTCTCGGTGTTCGCCACCGCCACCTCCGCCGTCAACCACCTGCGCGGCGACCCGCCCGCCTTCCGCCACCTGGTGCTCTGCACCGACGTCACCCCGCACCGGCTCTGGGTGCAGGACGGCACCGACCTGTTCCTGGTCACCTCCGAGGTCGCGGCCTGCGGCGTCCGCCGCTACCGCCCGGACGCGCCGGTGGCCGTGCTGCCCGCACCGCTGCGCGCACCGTTCTACCGCCCGCCCTCGCGCGCCGAGGCCCGGGAACGGCTGGGCCTGCCGCCCGACGCGCGCTGCGTCCTGCTGATGTCCGGCGCCTGGGGCCTCGGCCCACTGGCCCGCACCGCCGCCGAACTGGCCGACGCCGGACCGCACGTGCTCGCCGTCGCCGGCAGCAACGCCGAACTCGAACGCCGTCTGCGGCGCGCCGCCACCCACCGCCCCCGGCTCCACCCCTTCGGCTGGACCGACCAGGTACCCGCCCTGATGGCCGCCGCCGACCTCGTCGTCACCAGCTCCGGCGACACCTGCAGCGAGGCCCGCGCCCTCGGCCGACGCCTCCTCCTCCTCGACATCGTCCAGGGCCACGGCCGCGACAACCTCCAGCACGAACTCGAACTCGGCCACGCCGACGTCGTCTCCGCCCACCCCGCCGAGGTCGTCCGCTCAGCCCTCACCGCCCTGACCCACCCCGAACCACCCCCCTCCCCCGGCGCCACCCCGGAAGGCTG
>NZ_JZWY01000521.1:0-19074 GCF_000966955.1 Streptomyces sp. NRRL S-495 | reverse complement strand
GCCGGCGGCGAAGGACAGCGGGGCGCCGTCGACGTCGCACTGCTCCAGGACGGGCGTCGCCGCCCCGTCGCCGCCGAACGCGGCCGGGCAGTCCAGTACCCGGCAGCGGCGCAGTCGCGGCGCGGCGCCGGCCGCCAGGTGCAGTGCGGGCAGCCTGGTCCCGACCAGCAGCCTGGTCCCGACCAGGTCGCAGGAGCTCAGCAGGCCGCCGGCGCCCTCGGCGAAGTACACGCCGTTGCGGCCGGTGCCGTCGATCCGCAGTCCGGTGATCACCGGGCGGGCGCCGGTCCAGACGACGACGCCCGAGCCGCTGCCGCCCTCCACCGAGCCGCCCTCCACCGTGGCCTCGGAGCCGGCGTCGAACAGGAGTCCGGCGGCGCCCGAGCCGGTGACCCGGTTGCCGGTCAGCACGGCGCGGCCGCCGGAGGAGACCTCCAGTCCGGCCCGGGAGGCTCCGACGACCGTGGTGCGGTCGATCCGGGAGCCGGCCGGGGAGGCGACGGCGACCCCGGTGTGCGCGGTGTCGATCCGGCAGCCGGTGACGGTGGCCCGGGCCTCGTCGGTGACGGCGACGCCGGTCAGGACGATCTCGCCGACCGTGCTGTCGGTGAGGCCCAGTACGGCCGAGCCCGCCACGTGGAAGCCGTGCTCGGCGCCCCGGCGCACCCGGCAGTCGGTGAACACGGCCTCGGCGCGGTCGGCGAGGTGGACCGCACTGAACCCGCAGTCCTCCAGCCGGCAGTCGGTGAGGCGGGCGCGTGCCGTGCCGGTGGCGAGCAGCCCGTTGGCGCCCGGGGCGGTGACCGTGCAGCCGTCGGCGGTCAACCGGGCGCCGTCCTGGAGCACCAGGGCGCTGGCGGCCGGGCGCAGCACCCGGGTGTCGGTCAGGTCGGCGTGGGACTCGCCGCCGAGGTGGAGGCCGGCGGTCCCGGGCGTCTCGATCCGGGTGGTGGTGACCAGGGCGTGGGCGGTGTCCTCCAGCAGCAGCCCGGCGCGGCCCGGGGAGGTCAGCCGAGATTCCGTCATCCGCAGCCGGGACCTCCCGCGCAGCCGGATCCCCGAGCCGGTGGTGGACTCCAGGCGCAGGCCGGTGACGTCCAGCCGGGCGGTGCCGGCGAGCACCGCGCCCACCCCGTCGACCTCGGCGACGGTGGTGGACTCGACCCGCACCCGGGCGCCGCCGGACAGCCGCAGGGCGGCGTGCCGGGCGCCGGTCAGCCGGCAGTCGCGCAGCAGCACGGCGGAGGTCCCCTCCTCGCCCTCGCGGAAGTCCCCCGGCTCGGCGCCCTCCGGCCCGCGGACCTCGATCCGGCCGCCGGTCACGGTGCAGTGGTCGAGCACGAGGTGACGGCCGGGTCCCCGGGGTCGGCGCCCTCCAGTTCGAGGCCCCGGAGCAGGCAGTCGGGGCCGAGCACGCGGAGCACCGGGGCGCCGCCCGGCGGGGCCGCGAGCACCACCGTCCCGGGGCCCTGCTCGGCGACCAGGACGACCCGGTGGGCCAGTTCGAGCGATTCCTGGTAACGGCCGGGCGTGACGACCACGGTGTCGCCGGGCTGCGCGGCCCGGAGGGCGTCGGCGACGAGACGGTGGGCGCCGCGGCCGCGCGGGCCGACGACATGGGTCCGGGTGGTCCGGTGGGGCATCAGGGCTGCTGTCCTTGCTTCGGTGCGGGGGCGGGCAGGGGGGCTCGGTACCAGGCGGGGTCGATGCTCGCCCGGTAGGCGTTGGTCAGCCAGAGCGAGGTGACCGTCTTCTCGAAGATCTTGAACGGGAGCTGGAGCCAGAACTCGGCGAAGCCCTGGCGGTGGAAGAAGCGGCTGCCGCCGCCGGCGATGACGGCGTTCTTGGCGAGCGCCGCGCTGCTCGCGGTGGTCAGACCGGCCAGGCCGGCGATGCCGCCGTCCAGGAAGGCGTCCATGCCGCTGAGCACATGGGTCTTGCCGTCGGCGCCGGTGACGCCCCAGACGGCGGCGTTCATGGCGCCGTTGACCCAGCCGACGACGCCGCCGAGCGCGGCGTTGTAGAAGAAGTCGTAGGTGCCGCCGCGCCAGCGGGTCGGGGTCTCGTTGCCCGCCCACTCGTTGGCCCAGTGCTTGTCGTGGTTGTTGGGGTGGCGCAGCTCGTGCTTGCCGCCGTCGACGTTGCCGAACACCGACTTGGGGCCGCCGACCGCGCTGCCGCGCAGCTCGTGCATGCCGGTGGAGACCAGGCTCTTGACCCCCGCCCCGACCGCCGCGTTGGCGAAGGACTTGAGCACGTCCTTGCCGGTGAAGGGCTTGTTGTTGGCGGCGGCGACGATGCCGTTGACGGCCAGGTTGGCGCCGAACTCCAGGACGAACTCCTGGCCGAACTCCAGCGCGACCTTCTTCGCCAGCACCTTCCAGTACGGCTGGTAGAGGGCCTCGCCGAGCGGCACCGCGCCGTTGCGCGCCGCCGGCAGCCCCGGGACACCGGCGAGGGCGTTCTGCATCCGCGGCACGCGCACCTCGACCGAGTCGCCCCAGGGCAGCCGGTTGGCCTCGCGGACCCGCCGGCCGAAGCCGCGGATCTCGGTGAGCGGGCCGCGGAAGTCGTACTCGTTGCCGGTGACCCACAGATTGCCGCCGGGCCCGGTCTCCCAGACCAGGCCGCTGTCGGTGCGCTGGGCGATGATCCGGTGGTTCTGGTCGTAGCGGCGCCACTGGCCGCGCCAGGCGTCCTTCTCCAGGAAGGTGCCGTCCCCGAGCGGCTTGCGCTCGCGGACCACCGCGCCGTGGTCGAACTCCTTCCAACTCCCCGCGGGGTGCGGGGCGTTGCCGCCTGGGACGTACTGGCGCACCCGCAGCGGCCCCTCGCCGAGCGCGAGGTGCGGGGGGACTTCGCGCAGGGTGAGGGCGGGGCCGCCGGCGGCCGGACGGAACTCGTCGCGGAAGTGCCGGGTGCCGGCCGTCCAGTTGTCCTGCCAGGCCCGGGTGTCGGCGTTCCACCAGCGGCGCACCTGCTGTCCGGCGCCGAAGTCGACGGCCGTGCCGTTCGCCTCGTACTTGGCGGTGTGCCAGCGCTGCCCGCCGCCGGGCGGGGCGGCGCCCCGCCAGGAGTCGACCCAGCGACCGCCGTCCAGCATGTTGCGCTCCCGGAGCAGGGCGCCGCCCGCGTCGAAGTCCCGGAAGGAGTCGTCCCAGGGCAGCCGGGGGTCGTCGGAGCCGCGGAAGGACTCGCGGCGGCCGGTGGTCCGGTTGCCCAGGTGGTCGGTGGCGGTCCAGGTCCACCGCCCGGAGTCCGGACGGCCGGTGCCGGTGACCTCGATCCGGTGGCCCTGGGCGTCCTGCCAGATGTCGTGGCTGCCGGTCAGGTTGCCGTGCGCGTCCCGCTGGACCCAGGCGTGGGTGCCCCGGCCCTGGACGTTGGCGGTCGCCGGATCCACCTGGGGCGGCACCCGGTACTCGCGGACCGAGCCGTCGGCGAAGCCCTCCCGGGCGACCTGCCAGTTGGCGCCGCCGTCCGGGCTGAACCGGTCCTGCCACAGCGGGTGGTCGCGGCCGGCCCCGGCGGGCGGGACCACCTCGACCCGGTAGCCGCGGCGACCGGGCTCCTCCCAGGGCAGGTGGGCCGGATCGGTGGGCGGGTGCGCGGGCGGGTTGGCGTGGTCGCCGACCTTGAGCGTGCTGCCGCCGTGCAGCTTCCCGGTGGAGCGGACGAAGCGGCCGTCGGCCCCGAGGTCGACGGCCGCGCCGTCCATGCCGACGTAGCGGACGCCGCCGCCCGGGTTGACGCCGCCCGCCTTGTCCCACAGGAAGACCTGGTAGCGGGTGTCGTCGGCGAGGTGCGCGGCGACGCCCTGCGGCCCGCCGGCACCCACCAGGTGCCTGCGCACCCACAGCGGCGGGCGCTGCTCGGACCAGCGGGTGGTGGTCAGGACCGCGTTGTCGGTGGCCAGGACCTCGCGCTTGCCGACCTCCTTGCCGTGCGGGGAGTGCCGCTCCCAGGTCTGCCGCACGCCGCCGCCCTGCCAGGTGTGCTCCAGGAACTGGCCGGCCTTACCGGGGCCGTGACCCATCCCCCACTGCTTCTGGACCAGGGTGCCGTCGGCCAGCCGGTCGGTCCAGCCGGCGTCCCGGTGCTGGGTGCGCGGGCCGTGCGCGAGTTCCTGGCCGGCGCCGTCGAAGCGGTGCCAGGTCCAGCTGCGGTCGGCGTTGCGGACGGCGAAGGTGTGGCCGGTGACCCCGCCGGTCTTCTGCAGCCCGTCCCGGTACTCGTGGACGGGGTTGCCGCGGTGGTCGAGGTCCCGCCAGCCGAAGCCGGAGGTGTCGTAGCGCCGGGTGCCGTGCCCGCCGAGGCCGCCGGCGGCGTCCCACTGCGTCCAGACCGTACGGCGGTCGAGGTCGCCGAACAACAGGGTGTCGGTGCGGCGGAAGGAGTCCAGCAGACCGCCGCCGGGCAGCACCCGGCGTTCGAACACCTCGACCGGCGTGTAGGTGGAGGAGAGCAGCCGGATCCGGTCGCCGCCGCCGACGGTCTCCACCCGGCCGTGGTGGAAGGCGCCGGTGCCGGCCGGCGGCGGGACGGCGGCCGCCGGGTGCGGCTGCCGGCTCCAGGTCGCGCCGGCCGCCGGGGTGTGGTCGACGACGTACTGGTGGTCGGTGCGCCGCCCGCCGTCGACGACGTTGAAGCCCTGGTGGGTGATCCGGCCGTCCCCCGGCGCGTGGGCGGTGTACTCGCCGTGCCGGGGGCCGTTCGGCCGGTCGACGGAGACCTGGAGGCCGCCGTCGGCGCGGACGGTGACGGTGCGTTCGGGCACCCGGACCCCGGCCGCGTCCTCCAGCCGGCCGGGGAGGGCGGCGCCGCCGGGGCCGGGCGGGGGCAGGACG
Organism: Streptomyces sp. NRRL S-495; assembly: GCF_000966955.1. Lineage (NCBI taxonomy): Bacteria > Bacillati > Actinomycetota > Actinomycetes > Kitasatosporales > Streptomycetaceae > Streptomyces > Streptomyces sp. NRRL S-495. The sequence goes on along the minus strand of NZ_JZWY01000521.1, from coordinate 14,227 downwards.
GCGAAGGTGTGGTCCGGGTTGCCGTCCGGGCCGCGCAGCGCGGTACCGGTCTCCAGCCGGGCGCCGTCGGCGCCGTAGCGCGCGAAGCCGTTGTCGGCGGCGGCGTCGGTGACCTGGAAGCCGCCGGCCGGGCGGTCGGCGGCGGTCAGGTTCGGCACCGGGGTGCCGGTACCGTCCAGCACCCGGAGGGTGCGCGGGCCGCCGGGCGGGGTGTGCACGGCCACCCACTGGTCGAGCGCTCCGCCGCCGGGCGCGTGCAGGCGGGCGGCGTCGTCGGTGAGCCGCCCGGCGTCGTCGAAGACGCGGTAGGAGCCGCCGGGGGCGGTGACCCGGAGGCCGGCGTGACCACCCGCGTGGCGTCCGGCTGGAACGCGGCGTCCAGCCAGGCCGGCTGCCCGGCGGGCGCCGGTTGGCCGGGCGCGTGGCCGGGGACCGGGTGGCCGGGCGCGGGCACCGGGCGCTCCAAGTGGCCCACGACGGTGCCGTTGCCGTCGAGCAACTGCCGGCCGTCAGTCGTGAGCGTGCCGTCGGCGGCGAACCGCTCGTACGGCACGCCGCCGCCCGGGACGGCGGGCGCGCCCTCGACCCGGAACCCGCCGCCGGGGTGCGCCACCACGCGCTCGGGCAGCAGGGCGCCGGCCGCGTCGGTCAGCGCGTGCCCGCCTCCGCCCTGCGGGACGACGAACCGGCCGCCCCGCACCCCCGCGCCATCCCCGAGGGCCACGCCCCGCTCGGCGAACCCGCCCTGCGGCGTGTACCGGGTCGAGACTCCGGTGACCGGGTCGGTCACCCGCCACCCACCGCCCGTCAGCCCCTCCCCCGTCAGACCCGTCGGCGTACCCGCCGCATCCGTCACCCTCGGCGGATTCCCGTCGGCCAGGAAGTGCGTGCCACGGGCACCCGCCGCGTCGGCCAGCGACACCCCCGCCTCCACCTGCAGACCGTTCGCCCCGTACCGCACCGAACGCCCCGTCACCGGATCCGTCAACCGCACCCCACCATTCGCCAGATCCGTCACCGGCTGCGGCAGCACAGCGCCACCGGCGTCGGTGAGCGCGTGCCCGCCGCCACCCTGCGGAACGACGAAGCGGTTCCCGCGCAGCCCCGCGCCGTCCCCGAGGGCCAGGCCCTCGGCGCGGAAGGCTCCGCCGTTGTCGTACAGCGCCGAGCGGCCGGTGACCGGGTCGGTGACCCGCAGACCGGCTCCGCCGGGCAGCTCGGTGAGGGTGTGGCCGCCGCCGGACAGCGAGCGGGTGATCGTGCCGTTGTCGTGTCCGAGCAGCAGGACCGGGCCGAACGGCGTGCCGTCGCCGAGGAGCAGCGGGCGGCCCTCCTCGACCAGCCGGCCGGCGTGGTCGAAGCCCCGGTGGCCGCCGGTGGCCGGGTCTCGCAGGTCGAAGCCGCCACCCGGGCGCGGGGCGGCCTGGAGGGGGGTCACGCCGTCGGGGTCGTGCACCCGGTGGGTGGCCGCCCCCTGCGGGTCGAAGTCGGTGTGCACGTGGTAGCCGGCGGGGGCTCCGTCGAGGCCGGTGAGCGGCAGCTCCTCGGCGACCAGACGGCCGTTGCCGTCGTAGGAGTGGGTGGTGCCGAGCCGGGTGTCGTGCAGGTCGAAGCCACCGCCGGGACGGGGCGTCGGCTGCAGCATCGGGTCGGGCACGTCGTGGGCGTCGAGTACCCGGTGGACGGTGCCGTTCGGGGTGGTGGCGGACTCGATCCGCAGGCCGTTGGGGCCGGCGGTGCCCTGGTCGGCGAGGGCGAGCACGACCGGCTGCGGGGCCGGCGGCTGCGGCTGGGCGTGCTGCGGTTGGGCGTGCTGGGGCTGGACGTGCTGCGGTTGGCCGTGCTGGGGTGCCGGGTTGGGCGCGAGCTGGGGCTGCGGGTTGAGGTGCTGCGGCATCCCGCCGCCGTTCTCCGCGCCGCCGAGCAGCCGGGGGCGTTCGCGGAGGCTGTCCGCCGTGAGCGCGGCCAGGTCGCGGTCCATCCGGGCGGGGTCGATCCCGAGGCCGGTGACCCGCTCCAGGGCCGCGTCGACCTTGAGCGCCGCGGCGTCCACCGAGGCCTGGGCGTGGATCACCACGGGGCTGGGCCGGGAGCCGCTGCCGGGACGCGCCCGGAGGTCCGCCGACAGGCGCTCGGCCCGGCCGAGGTCGTGCCGGGCGAGGGTGAGGTCGGCCCAGGCGTCCAGCCGGGCACCGCGGCCGGGGTCGTCGGCCGCGCCGAACAGCCCGGCCACCCGGTCGCCCTGCTCGCGCCAGAGCCGGTCCAACTGGGCGCCGGTCAGCCGCTCGGGGCCGCCGTGCCCGCCGGCCGCGGGCACGGTCGGCAGGTCGTGCACCGTCGGCAGGTCGTGCACCGACGCGGCGGCCGGGTGCACCGGTGCGACCGGCGGCAGCGGCGTCGAACCGAGGACGGCGGGCGGCAACGGGGCAGGTGCCGCCGGGACCGGGCCCGCGAGTCCCTGGACCGTCCCGTGCCCGGGGCCGGGCTGGAGCAGGCCGAGCGCCTCGTCCACCCGGCCGAGGCCGCCGTGCGCCCCGGAACCGCCGTTCACCCCGAGGTCGGTGACGCCGCCGGCGCCGGGTGCGCCGCCGAGACCGGTCGGCAGGGTGACGGCGTGCACGTGCACCGGCGGCAGCGCCACCGCCGGGGCCGGGGTCACCCGCGGCGCCGCGAACTCCCCCAGGTGCAGGTTGACCTGGTTGGCCGCCAGGGCACGCGTGCTGTGGTCGCCGAGGTTCCCGCCCGCCGTGAAGACCGGCGCGTCGGCCCGGTTCAGCGGGGAGCCGGTGGCCAGCAGGTCCAGGGCGCCGTTCAGGTGCGCGCCGGGGCCGGCCGTCCCGAGCCCGGGCACGGTCACGGCGCCCGTGACCGTCGACGGCAGGGCCGTGCCGTGCACCGCCGCCGTCGGGAGCGTGCCGGCCGTCAGGTGCGGGACGGCCGCGGAGGGGGTGAGCAGGTCGGCCGTGTGGACGGCCGGGGTCGCCGGGGAGACAGTGTGCAGCGCGCCGGTGCCGAGGGCGGTCGGCGCACCGCCGGCCTGGTGGAGGCCGAGCGCCTGGGTCTGGAGGTTCGGGACGTGGGCGGTGGCGGGGCCGCCGGTGCTGAGGGTGTCGGCCAGGTGCACGGGGGCGGGGGTCGGTGCGCCGGCGGCGAGTCCGCCGATCCCGTGCAGGCCGCCGGGTGCGGCGCTGACGCCGAGTCCGGTCTCGACGTGCAGCCCGCCCGGGGTGACGACGGTGCCGCCGGTCCAGCTGCCGACCGGGTGCAGCTCGCGGATCGGGGTGTCCAGCAGCGCGTCCAGCCGGCGGACGGCGTCCGGGGCGAGCGAGAGGCGGTCGGCGAGGTCGTTGTGCAGGCGGAAGTCGGACGGCCGGGTGTAGGAGAGGCCGGAGCCGGACGTTTCCGGGTGCGGGATCTCCAGCCGGCGCGGCCCGGCCCAGTCGCCGACCCGCACCTTCGCCAGGTCGGTGCGGCTCAGGTCGACGAGGCCGTCGACCCGGTGCACCGGGGGCGGCACGGGGACGGCGGCCGCCGTCCGCCCGGCGGTGCCGAGCAGCGGTGCGCCGTACCGGAAGTTGCCGAGGACCCCGCGCTCCCAGAGGCCGATCCGCAGGGCGCCGCGCAGCCCGTACCGGCCGATCTCGGCCGCGTCGACGGGGAGCACCAGCCGCAGCCACTTGGTGCCGCCGAGCTGGGCGCGCGCGAAGTCCCAGGAGGCGGACCCGACCCGCCCGAGGTTGGCCGGCAGCCCGCGGACCAGGGCGGGCAGTCCCTTGACGCCGTTGACCACGGCGATCCCGCTCGCCCGGAAGGTGACCCCGGCGAAGTGCGGCAGCCGGGTGACCCCGTTCAGCACCCAGAGGCCGCCCGCCTTCACCCAGCCGCCGGTCATCCGGGCGAGGTCGGCGAGGCCCGGCAGGAAGGCGAAGGCGTGCGAGCCGCCTCCGGTGAAGACGCCGCGGAAGAAGCCGCCGACCGCCTGGGCGACGCCCTTGATCCCGGTCCAGGTGAACTTGGCCCCGGCGCTGATGAGTTTGAGCAGCGGCAGGCCCTTGGTGGTGGGGGCGATCATGCCGAGGCCGGACAGGAAGAGGTCCAGCGCGCTGGCCTTGCCCTGGGAGAAGTCGACCGCGGTCTTCACGAAGATCGCCAGATTGACGCCGATGGCGATCAGCGCGATCGGCCCGCCGAAGATCAGCGCGGGCAGGATCAGCGCGATCGCCAGCCACTGGAAGGCCTCCCAGAACAGGTCGCAGTCGGAGACCGGCTGCTTGATCCCGCGGGCGGCGCTGCTGAGGGCCGAGCCGGCGGTGCGGCCGGCCTCGTCCTGGGCGGTGCCGGCCCGGCGGGCGGTGCTCGCCAGTTCGGTGCGCCGGGTGTCGTCCTGGGCCAGTCCGCGGCCCTGGGAGAGCGCGTTGTCGGCGCGCCACTGCTGGTCGCGGACCACCCCGGCATAGGTGGTCAGGGCCCGCGCGGAGTTCTCGAAGCCGTCGGCCACCGACTGGACGAAGGCCCGCAGCGGCCCGCTGATCTTGTCCCGGAGGGCGTCCGCCGTCTGGCCCGTGAACGCGCCCTGGCCGGTCTTGTCGAGCACGGCGGCGAGCGCGTCGTCGATCTCCCGGGCGGTGCGGCCGAGGTCGGCCAGGGAGCGCTGCACCTCGTCGATCCGGTCCGGGTCCCCCGGCGTGGGGTCGGCGGACAGGCCGATCGCGTTCCAGTCGGTCGGACGCTGGGGCACCGTCGTCTCCTCCTCGTCCATGGGCACGGCCGGCCGCCGCGGCGCGCGGCACTTCTCGGGAGGACCACGTGCCGGGGTCCCCGGCGGTTCACGGCGGACGGCACCCGACGGCACCCGGTGTCCGGTGAACCGCGGGGGCCGCCGGCACGTGGTCGACCGGGAACACCGCGCGCCGATCCGACCGGAGGGAAATCCCGTGCCCGACTTCTCGATGGACTACGGCGTCCTGCACGAGGCCCGCAAGGACCTTCACAACCTGGCCGACCGGATCTCCCCGACCCTCCACGACAGCCTGTTCTCCCAGTACGGCTCGGGGAAGCTCGGCGACGCCCAGGCGGTGTTCGGCGATCCGAACGTCACCAACGGCTTCCGCAGCCTCTACCGGCTCTCCAAGGACCCGATGAACCGGGCCGTGGACCACCTCAAGCAGCTCGGCGACGTGTTCGGCGCGGTCGCCGACGGCTTCTTCGACGTGGACGCCCAGATCGCCGACGGCCTGGGCGTGATGGGCGCCAACATGGGGCTCGACCAGTGGCGCGACCGGCAGGCCGCCTGGGAGTACCGCAACGCCCACGCCGACCAGTGCCACCCCGGCGAGGACGGCACCGTGCCGGAGTTCTGCCGGGCCACCGACCCGGGCGCACCGCCCGTCGACCAGACCATCGACACCGCGAACGGCTCGGTGCACACCCACCTCACCCTGGACGCCGACCACAACGTGATCAAGGAGGAGACCACCGTCACCCACGACGGGCAGAGCTACACCTCCACCACCGCCTACTCCGACCACGGCCGCTCGTTCACCACCGACACCGTGTACGCGGACGGCACCAAGAACCACGCCGAGACCCACCTGCACGAGGACGGCAGCGGCGACATGACCGTCACCGACAACGACGGCACGGCCACCCAGTACCACCGCAACGGGCCCGGCCAGGAATGGCAGCAGACCGGCGGCGGAAGCTCCCAGGACGACTGAGGGCGCCGCCCGAACCGGCCGGGACCGACGACCTCCCCGGCCGGCCGACCCCCCTTCGAAAGGACCGCGACATGCCCAACATCTCCCTCGACTTCGAGAAGATCGAGACCACCTCGGGCCGGCTCGACTCGGCGGCCGAGAACATCGTGCCGATGCTCAACGACCTGAAGAACGACGTGAACAACCTGCTCGGCGACGGCATGGTGTTCCAGCAGTCCAGCCCCGCGATGCAGGAGGCGTACGACAAGTTCAACACCAGCCTGCTGGCCGCGATGGAGGGCATCAAGGGCTTCGCGAAGCAGTTCCGCCAGATCAAGGACCAGATGCACCAGATGGACCAGGACATGGCGAGCAGCCTGCGCGAGAGCAGCTGACGCCGGCACCGCACGGGCCGGGGTGCGCAGCTCCGTGCTGCGCACCCCGGCCCCGGCCCGCCCGGCCCCCGACTCGCTCGGTCTCCGGCCCGTCCGGCCCCCGACTCAGTCCTCGCTGCGCAGCACCGTCAGCGGCACCTGCACGGCCATCGCCTCGCCGCCCCGCCCGGTGGTCCAGCCGCGGCCCGCGACCGGGGTGGCCCGGATCAGGTGCACCGGCAGCCGGACTCCGATCATGTCGCCCTCCTGGAGGCTCTTCGGCCCCAGCAGCAGACCCCGCCGGGCCCGCTTGGCCGCACTGAGCCAACTGCCCATCGCCAGTTGGAGGGCGTCCGCCGACCCCGCGTAGACCAGGCCGAGGCCGCGGTCCCGGCCGAAGGCGGCAACCTCCTTGAGCACGCGGTCGCAGGCGGGCGCCGCCAGCAGGTCCGCGTCGTCGACCACCACCACGCGGGGACCGGTGAGTCCGTCCAGGGCGGCCTGCACGTCCTGTGCGGACGGGTCCGCGTCGGTCAGCACCCGGGCCCTGGCGTGCCGGGCCAGCGCCCGCAGCGGGGAGTGGCGCGGCGCGAGGACGACCAGCCCGGTGCCGCCGGCGAGCAGCGAGACAGCCAGTGAGGCGAGCGCCGTGCTGCGCCCGGATCCGGGCGGGCCGAGCACCGCGAAGGCCGCGGCGGCCCCGGCGAGGTCCACCCCGACCGGTCCGGCGTCGTCGCCGCCGAGGCCGAGCAGGCCCCACAGGGGGCGACGGGAGTCCTCCGGGACGGCCGCGTACGCCTCCGCGAAGTCCACCGAGCGGGGCAGCGCGGCGACCGGGAAGGGACGCAGTCCGGCCGGCACCGCGCCGTCCCGGCGGGTGCTCTCCGCACCGATCGCCGCCAGCGCCCTGGCCTGTTCCCGGCCGCCGGCGCCGGGGGCGAGCAGCGCGACCTGGGTCTCGGTGCCGCTGAGCGTGTGCCAGCCGCGGCCGGCCGGGATACCGGCCGGCACCTTGCTCGGCGAGAGTCCGACCAACTGGTAGTCGTTGCGGTCGCCCTGGCGCAGCAGCAGCTTGTGGTCGTTGTGCGCGGCGAGCCGGCCGCCCAGCAGTGACCGCTCGGAGGTGGCGACGACGTGGATGCCGGCCGCCGCCCCCTCCCGCAGCAGCCGGGTGACCAGGTCGGCGAGCCGGCCGTTGTCGTGGTCGTCCAGCAGCCCGGACAGCGCGTCCCAGCCGTCGATCAGCAGCAGGACGTGCGCGGGCCGCTCCGGCTTCGGCAGCGCGGCGCGCAGCTCGTTGAGCCCGGCCGCGTTCCGCTCGCTGCACAGTTCCTGACGTCGCGTCAGTTCGGCGGTGAGTCGGTGCAGCAGGCGTTCGAGCCGTTCCTGGTCGTGCCGGGAGACGACCGCCCCGCAGTGCGGCAGGGCGTTGAGGGCAGCCAGCCCGCCGCCCGCGGCGTCGATCCCGTACAGGTGGACGTCCGCGCAGGACGCCGTCCTGGCCACCGAGCCGGCCAGGGTGCGCAGGACCTGCGTGCGGCCGGAGCGGGGGGCGCCGATCACGTACAGGTGGCCGAAGGAGGCCAGGTCGACGGTGGCGACCCGGCGCTGCTGGAGCTGGGGGACGTCCTCCAACGCGTAGGGGACCACCGGGAGTTCCGCGTTCCCGGCGGGCGGCAGCAGCGCCGTCACCTCGTCCAGCAGCACCTCCTCGGGCAGGGCGGGCAGCCAGGGGCTGGGCTGCGGGGTGAAGTCGTCCAGGGCGGCGGCGGCCTCGCGGACGGCGGCGACCAGGGCCTGGAGGTCGGTCGGGACGGGTGCGGCGGGCGCGGCGGGGTCTCCCGCGACGAGCGGCAGGGCGAGCGCGCGGCCGAGGCCGGTCCAGGACAGTCCGGTGGCCCGCACCGGCCCGCGGGGCCGCTCGGCGGCGGCCGCGCCGGCCGCGTCGGGGCGGGCCGCACCGGCCCAGGCGCTCTGGAACGGCACCGTGGAGCGGTGCCCCAGCCGGACGAGGGCGCGCCCGGGCGCGGAGGCCGGGATGTGCACCGCCTCGGAGGTGTCGATGATGTCCTGACTCTCGGTGGAGTCGGTGACCCGCAGCGCGATCCGCAGATTGGTGTTGGCGCGGATGTCACTGGTGACTGCCCCCGAGGGCCGCTGGGTGGCGAGCACCAGGTGGATGCCGAGGGAGCGGCCGCGCTGGGCGATCCCGATCAGCCCCGGGACGAAGTCGGGGACCTCGCGGACCAGGGTGGCGAACTCGTCGATCACCAGCAGCAGCCGCGGCAGCGGGGGCAGCGCCGGGTCCGCGACCCGCTTGGACCGGTACTCGGGGTGGTCCTTGGCCACGACATCGGCCAGCAGCCTTTCGCGGCGCCGCAGTTCGGCACCGAGCGACTCCAGGGCGCGCTCCACCAGGTGGGCGTCCAGATCGGTCACCATACCGAGGTTGTGCGGGAGTTCGGCGCACTCGCGGAACGCCGAACCGCCCTTGTAGTCGACCAGGACGAAGGTGAGTTCGTCCGGGCGGTTGGCGGCGGCCAGCGAGGCCACGAAGGACTGGAGCAGCTCCGACTTGCCGGAGCCGGTGGTCCCGGCGACCAGGGCGTGCGGTCCGTCGCGGACCAGGTCGAGGGTGAGCGGGCCGTCGTAGCCCGTCCCGAGCAGGAAGGAGGTGGCCGCCGGGCGGCGGCGCCAGCGGGCCAGCAGGGCGGCGGGGTCCGGCGGTTCGAGCCGCAGCAGGTCCAGCAGCCGGACCAGCTGGGGCAGTCCGGCGTCGTGCTCGGGGCTGACGTCGCGGACCGGCGCGAGCGCCCTCGCCACCTGCTCGCACCAGTCGGCGTCGACCAGGTCGGCGCGCACCTCGGTGAGGTCGGGTGCGCCGGTGCGGCGGACGGTGAGGCGGTGCCCGGCGGCGAGGACGACGGTGCCGCACTCCTCGGGCAGCAGCCGCTCCTGGGCGTCGAGGCAGACGCTGAAGACCCGTACCCCGGGCCCCTCGGTGAGCACCTGCACCATGCCGGGCACGTCGCGCAGGTGCCGGGCCCCGTCGGCGATCACCAGGACGTCCGGTTCGTTGAACATCGCCTTGCCCATGGAGGAGCCGAGCACCCGCCGGCGGGCCTGGATCTGGGCGACCAGTTCCGAGATCCGGTTGGCGGTGGACTCCGGGTCGTTGCCGACGGCCACCACCGGCCCGGCCCCGCCGGATGCGGCCCCGCCTGGTCCGGCCCCGCCGCCGGGCGGGCGCAGGTGGGGCAGCCACCGCACCCAGGCCCAGCCGTCGGCGCGCGAGCGGTCGGAGAGGACGACGACGCGCAGGTCCCGCGGGCTGTGCAGGACGGCGGACTGGGCGACCAGCCAGCGGGCCAGCGCCTGGACGGCGGGCCCGGTGCCGGCCACCCCCACCACGCCGAACTCCGCGACCTCGATGCCGATCGGCACATCGGGGATGCTCCAGCGCACCAGGCGGTGGTTCTCGTCCCGCGCCGGGTCGTCGATCTCCTTGACCGACGGCTGGTCGACCGTGCCGATGCGCAGCACCAGGTGGTCGGGGTCGTGCCGGCGCCGCTCCCAGAGCCGGCCGCCGGGGCCGGTGGCGGTCAGCGCGACCGTCGCGGGGTCCGGCCCCGCCACTCCGCGCACCCGGCGCTCGCGGTCGGCGGCGGTCCGGATCTCCTGCTCCAGGACGCGGCGCCGGGCCTCGTAGCGGGCCACCGCCTCCTCGTGCTGCTTGCGGTTGCCGCGCCGCCCGACGATCCAGTTGGAGACGGCCATCAGCGGGCTGAAGAGGATGAAGACCAGGTAGAAGTACGACTGGAAGACCGCCACCATGACCATGCCCAGCACGACCGGGGCCAGCATCAGCAGCAGCGGGAAGGGCCGCCGGGAGGGGGCGGTCGGCGGCAGGGGCAGCCGCATCCGCTCGGCGTCCAGGTGCGGGACGATCCGCGGCGGGCGGTTGTAGTCGACGCCGAGGCCGTCGGCGGACGGCACCACGGCGGCGTCCGGCTCGACCGGCTCGACCAGGCGCAGCAAGGCGGCGCCGACGGTGAGGTCGGCGCCGACCGGCCAGGCGGTGCCGCCGTCGGCGCGGTCGGCGCGGTCGGCTCGGTGGGTGCGGTGGGTGCGGTCGGTGCGGTCGGTGCGGTCCGTGTGGACGTTGCGCTCCGTGGCGGGCGGGCTCGGCGTGCGGAGCGCGATCGCCTCGTCGCCGTCGTCCGGGGGTGGGGTGCCGCCCTCGGGGGCACCCGGGACGGAGCCCGCTCCGTCGCCGTCGTCGTCGTCGCCATAGCCGTAGCTGTCGCTGTCGCTGTCCGGGGAGCCCTCGGGGTCCTTCGACCGACCGGGGCCGACGGGTGCGCGGTGCCAGCCCGCCGAGCCGTCCGGGCCGACGGTCAGCCAGAGGCCGCCCGCGGGAGCGCCGGAGCCGCGGAGGCGGACCGTGCAGGACGGGTCGGTGCCGATCTCGTGGCTGCCGGGCCCGAGCCGCCAGATCCGCCCCGCCCCCGGACCGGAGACGAGGTGCAGCTCCAGTTGGACGGGGTCGCCCGGGCGCCGGTCCGGTGCGCTGCTCCGGACCCGGTCGGGCTCGTCGGCGGGAGCGCCGAGACCGAGCACGGCACCCTCCCGCACACCCGTCCCGGCGACCGCCGTCCCCGGGTCCAACCGCCGCGCCCCGAGGTGAAGTCCGCGCGGGGCGACGGCTCCCGTTCCGGCCAGGAAGGCTTCCACGTCGTCGCCGGGGGGACCGGGGTCCTGCCCGGGCCCGGCGGTCCCGACGGCCCCCGTGGTCGCGGCGGTCGGTGCCGTCGGCGACGGTGACGGTCAGCTTCACCGGGTGGTCTCCAGGGGGGGTCGGGCAGGCTGGGCTGGGGCGGGCGGGTCGTCGGCCGGGATGCCGGGGCGCGGCCCGGCCGCACGATCAGCCGACGGGCCGGGTCGCGGACAGGAGGGTGGTCTCGGAGGGACGCGCGGAGACACCGGCCGTGTACCCGGCCGGTCCTGGCCCGGGCTCGGGCTCGGGCTCGGCGAAGTCGTCCTCGACATCCGGCTCGGGCCCGGGCCCGGGCTCGGGCTCCGGTTCCGGTTCCGGGTTCGGCTTCGGGTTCGGCGGGGGCCAGGACTCCGCTTCCGGCGGGGGCCAGGATGCGGACTCCGCGTCCGGGAGGGGCTTCGGAACGCCGGACGCGGACGCGACGCCGGGCGCCGGCCACTCCGCCGCCCCGGGCTCGTCCGGCTCGACCGGCTCCTCCTCCGGCTCCGGTCCGTGCAGCAGCAGCCGCAGGACCGTCGGGTCCGGCACCACCGGGCCGACCCGGAACGACGACGGTTCCGAACCGGATCCGCTCCCCTCGTTCGGTTCCGGATACACCGGCCCGACCCGGAACGGCTGCGACACGAGCGCCACCGACGTTCCGGCGCCCGGCAGTTCGCCGCCCGGACCGGATTCCTCCGACGGGTCCGACGGGTCGGACGAGTCCTCGGACGGTTCCTCGGACGAATCCGGATCCGTCGTCACTCCCGTGACCGACACGGACCCTGCCGTCGACTCCTCGGGCTCCCCCAGGTCCGCCGACTCCGGTGCCTCCGACGGCTCCTCCGACTCCGACGACTCCGGCAGCTCCTCCGGTTCCACCGGCACACCGCCCGGCTCCACCAGGTCGGATTCGTCCAACTCGGCCGGTGCGAAGGCCGGGTAGGGCGGCAGGGCCCGAAGGATCCGGGCCGTGGCCCTGGCCAGTGCGACCGCCTCGACCCGCAGCGCCGTCCCGCGCAACCGGAGGCCGTCCCGGTCGACCGTCACCAGCCGGGCCGAGCCCCGCGCACCGCCGAGCACCAGCAACCGGGCACCCGTCGCGGGGCGGAACCCCGCGGGGGCGACCGGACAGACGGCGAAGGCCGGCTCTCCGTCCGCCGCGACCCGGTCGGCCGCGGCGAGCGCCTCGACCGGTGCCGGGCCCGCGTGGCGCGCGTGGACGCCGTCGGTGACCACCACGGCGCCCACCGGCAGCCGGACGTCCAACTGCGCCGCCACCGCCTGAAGTACGGCGTGGGCGAGCACCCGGTCGCCACCGAACTCGGTCACGGCAGGTCCGGTCGTGAGGTCGAGCAGCACCGCGGCGGGCCCGTCGGTGCCGACCAGCGCCAGCAACGGCGCCGGGCCGCCGTCCGCGGCCGTCGACCGCAGCTCGTCCCGGGCGCTCCACCAGAGCCGCGGGTCCGCCGCGTCCACCACCCACGGCTCGGGCGGGACCGGCGGCCGGCCCGGGCCGCAGGACACCAGTACACCGACGGTGTGCGCGCCGAGCAGTACGGCGTACGGACGCACCCCCGCCACCCGTCCGGCGCCGAGGACGGCCCGCTCGGCGTCCGCCCAGCCCGCGCGGTCGGCCAGCAGCCTCCGGACGGTGCGCAGTTGGCGTGCGTACCGATGCCGCGCCACGAACGGGGCGGCGAACGCACGTGCAGTAGCGGCGAGTTCGCGGCGCAAGCGACGCCGGAACAACCGCCAGCCACCCGCGCGACGGGCGGTGAGGTGGGCGAGGACGGCGAGCAGCACCAGCACCCCGCCGATGCCGATCAGCGTGGTGGTGCCGGGCATCGCCGGCAGGAGACCGGACGGCGGGAACGACGCGACGGCGGCCCCCGCGACCGGGAGGCCGCCCGGGGCACCGGCGGAGGCTTCGCCTACGGGAAGGACGACGGATCCGGCGGCGGCTTCGGTCACGGAACGGACGACGGCACCGGTCACGAGGCGACCACGCCCCGGTCGGAGAGGTGCCGGCGCAGCGACCGGACACCGTGGTGGGTACGCGACTTGAGGGTCCCGCCGGGTATCCCGAGGGCGCGGGCGACCTCCGCGCCGGGGCGCCCGAGGAGATGGACGTGCACCACGGCCTCCTGGTGGATGCGGTCGAGCGAGCGGAGCGCATCGACCAACACCAGCCGGTCGAGGATCCGGTCGGACGGGTCGGCGGCGTCCGCCGCCACGGGGGCCGGGAAGCCCTCGAACGTGATGCCGACCGGCACCGCGCGGTTCTTGCGCCACTCGTCGATCAGCAGGCGGCGGGCGACCGTGAACAGCCACAGCCGGATCGGCCGGCCGTCCCAGTCCAGCGCCTCGGCGGCCTGCCAGGCCCGTAACATCGCCTCCTGGACGATGTCCTCCGCCCGGTGCGGGTCGTTGCCGCTGAGCCCGCTGATGAAGCGGTGCAGGACTTCGCGTTCGGCCACCAGGAGTTCCGCCCACGGTGCGGTGGTCGGCCCCGACCGGGCCTGGTCGGCTGTGTGCGCCATGATGCCGCCTTGCTCTCCTCGCGAGACCGGTCCGGGCGGTGCCGCGTCCTCGGGCGGATCACGGGTCCACCCCCGGACGGCCGTCACCGTAGCGCCGCGGGGGAACGGGCGGCCGATGCTCCGGTGAACTCCGGACCACTGCGGCCTGTCGTGAGATGGACACGCCATGGATGTCGGGCGGCCGCCACGCGCACGACACCCCGGGTTCATGCCGCGGCCGGACGGCCGGAGGAACATCCCGAGCGCCCGCCCTCGCCCTGGAGGCACACGTGTCCGGACCGTCCGACCCGCCGTCAGCCGCCGTACCCGACCGGGTGTCCCCGCCCGTCCCGTCGCCCCGGCCGCACCGGGACGGCGGCACACCGGCACCGGGCCGGCACCCCGAGCCCGCACGCTTCTCCGACAGCTTCCTGCGCCACACCCCGAACCCGCCGCGCGGGCTCCTGCCGCAGGCCAGGGTCTGGACCACCACGGCCGCCGCGGCCGCACTGGTCGGCGCCGTCGCCCTCTGCTCCGCCCTGCTGCCCGCCGGGAACGGCGCCGCGCCCCACGCCGCACCGAACGCCGCCGCCCCCGCCGCCACGGTGACGACCGTCGCGCCCGGGGCCGCCGACCCGACCGAAGGCCCGCCGAGCCCCCCGCCCGCCCCGGAGCCCTCGGCCGCCGCGCCCGCCGAGCCGCTCCCGGCGACCGACCCGGCCGCGGCCCCCGCCGATCCGGTGGCGGCCGGCGCGGAGCCCGAACGGCCGGACACCACCGACCGGAACGGCACCGACCGGCCCGCCGCCCTCCCGCCGTCCGCCGTCCGACCGCAGACCCGCGCACCGGCGCAGGCCGGCTCGCCGGACCGACCGGCGG
>NZ_JZWY01000520.1:0-19102 GCF_000966955.1 Streptomyces sp. NRRL S-495 | reverse complement strand
TTGCTGCCCGTATTGCTGCGTCCGGTGCACCGAGAAACCGAGAATTCGGCCGCCCGGCCGCCCGGCGATGGCCCGGGTGCTGCCCCGGCGGGCACGGCGGCCTGCGGAGCCCCATCAAAATGGCGCTAAAACTCCCAGCTCAAGGCCCGGATCGCTGGCAAAGCGACGTCTTCGCCGTAGTCTCGAAGGCGAAGGGAACTGGTGTCCGGGATGGCCGCCAGCTTCGGTCGGATCAAGAATGGTGCACATGGGACGCGGCAGGCTACGGATCTACCTCGGGGCGGCCCCCGGGGTCGGCAAGACGTACGCCATGCTCGCCGAGGCGCACCGGCGGCTGGAGCGTGGCACGGACGTGGTGGTGGCGTTCGTCGAGGACCACGGGCGCCGGCACACGGCGGCACGGGTGGCGGGTCTCGAGCTGGTGCCGCGGCGGGAGCTGACGCACCGCGGGGCCGTGTTCACGGAGCTGGACCTGGACGCGCTGCTGGCACGCCGGCCGCAGGTGGCGCTGGTGGACGAGCTGGCGCACACCAATGTGCCGGGGTGCCGGAACGAGAAGCGCTGGCAGGACGTCGAGGAGCTGCTCGCGGCCGGGATCGATGTCGTCTCGACGGTGAACATCCAGCACCTGGAGTCGCTCGGGGACGTCGTCGAGGGCATCACCGGGGTGCGGCAGCGGGAGACCGTGCCGGACGAGGTGGTGCGCCGGGCGGATCAGATCGAGCTGGTCGACATGTCGCCGCAGGCGCTGCGGCGCCGGCTCGCGCACGGCAATGTGTACGCGCCGGAGAAGGTCGACGCGGCGCTCGCCAACTACTTCCGGCCGGGGAACCTGACGGCACTGCGGGAGCTGGCGCTGCTGTGGACGGCCGACCGGGTCGACGAGTACCTGCAGAAGTACCGGGCCGAGCAGGGGATCAAGGGCACCTGGCAGGCGCGCGAGCGGATCGTGGTCGGTCTGACGGGTGGTCCGGAGGGTGCCACGCTGATCCGCCGGGCGGCCCGGATCGCGGCCCGCGGATCCGGCGGCGAGCTGCTGGCCGTGCACATCTCCCGCTCGGACGGGCTGGCCGGGTCCGGCTCGGGGTCGTCGCAGACGCTGATCGAGCAGCGGGCGCTGGTGGAGGGCCTGGGGGGTTCGTACCACGCGGTGCTGGGGGACGATCCGGCTGCCGGACTGCTGGAGTTCGCGCGGGGGGTGAACGCGACCCAGATCGTGCTGGGCACCAGCCGCCGCCCGGCCTGGCAGTACATCTACGGGCCCGGTGTGAGCGGCACGGTGACCCGGGAGTCGGGCGACATCGATGTGCACATCGTCACCCACGAGCACGAGGCGAAGGGCCGGGGGCGGATTCCGATCCGCAGGGTGACCGATCTCGGCCGGACGCGGACGGTCGCGGGCTGGCTGATCGGGGTGGCGGGGCCGCCGTTGCTGGCGCTGCTGCTGATCAATGTGGACGGTCTCGGCCTGACCACGGACATGCTGCTGTTCCTGTCACTGACGGTGTGCGCGGCGCTGGTGGGCGGCCTGTACCCGGCGGTGGCCTCGGCGCTGGTCAGCTCCTCGGCGCTGAATTACTACTTCGCCCCACCGATCCACACCTTCACGATCGACGAGCCGCAGAACATCCTGGCGGTGGCGATATTCACCGCCGTCGGCATCGCCGTGGCCTCGGTGGTCGACCTGGCGGCCCGGCGGACCCATCAGGCGGCCCGCAGCCAGACCGAGGCGCAGACGCTCAGCGCGCTGGCGGGCACGGTCCTGCGCGGGGCGCCCAGCGGGGACGGGGTGCTGACCGCGCTGCTGGAGCAGGTCCGGGAGACCTTCCAGCAGGAATCGGCGGCGCTGCTGGAGCGGCCCGACCCGCTCGGGGCGTGGCACCCGGTGGCGACGGCGGGCCCGCGTCCGCCGGAGCGGCCGGAGACGGCCGACGTCGACGTGCCGGTCGGGGAGAACCTGGCCCTGGCGCTGCGGGGCCGGGTGCTGCCGGGCGAGGACCGGCGGCTGCTCGGGGCGTTCGCGGCCCAGGCGGCCGTGGTGCTGGAGCGCCGGCGGCTGGCGGGGGAGGCGGCGGCCGCGCGCCGCGAGGCGGAGGGCAACCGGATCCGGACCGCGCTGCTGGCGGCGGTCTCGCACGATCTGCGGACCCCGCTGGCCGGGATCAAGGCCTCGGTGAGCTCGCTCCGCTCGGCGGACGTGGAATGGGACGAGGCGGACGAGGCGGAGCTGCTGGCCGGTATCGAGGCGGGGGCGGACCGGCTCGACCACCTGATCAACAATCTGCTCGACATGAGCCGGCTGCAGACCGGTACGGTCACGCCGCTGATCCAGGAGACCGATCTGGACGAGGTGGTGCCGTTCGCGCTGGGCGGTGTCCCGCCGGGCGCCGTCCGGCTGGACGTGCCGGAGACCCTGCCGATGATCCTGGCGGACGGCGGGCTGCTGGAGCGCTCGCTCGCCAATCTGATCGAGAACGCCGTGAAGTACAGCCCGGAGGGAGTGAAGGTGCTGGTCAAGGCCGGTGCCCTGCGGCCGCCGGGCGAGCCGGGCCGGGTCGAGCTGCGGATCGTGGACCGGGGGCCGGGGGTGCCGGAGGATGCCAAGGAGCGGATCTTCGCGCCCTTCCAGCGCTACGGAGACGCGCCGCGCGGCGCCGGGGTGGGGCTGGGGCTCGCGGTGGCGCGGGGTTTCGTCGAGGCGATGAACGGGTCCGTGACCGCCGAGGACACCCCGGGCGGCGGGCTGACCATGGTGGTCACCCTGCCGGCCGCCGAGCGTGTGCCCGGGCCGGGGGACGCGCCGGGGCCCGAGCTTCCCGCGGCTCCCGCATGACCGCCTCCGCCCCGGGAGCCTCCGGTGCCGGACGGCTCCCTCCGCACGACCGCCTTCCCGGCGACCGGTTGCCCGAAGGCCGGGCGCCGAACGACCGCTTGCCCGACGACCACCTCCCGATCCGACTGCCCCGAAAGGCGGAGCCCGCATGACCCGGGTCCTCGTCGTGGACGACGAACCGCAGATCGTCCGCGCGCTGGTGATCAACCTCAAGGCCCGCAAGTACGAGGTCGACGCGGCGCACGACGGCGCGAGCGCCCTGGAGCTCGCCGCCGCCCGCCATCCCGACGTCGTCGTGCTCGACCTCGGCCTGCCCGACATGGACGGGGTCGAGGTGATCAGGGGCCTGCGCGGCTGGACCCGGGTGCCGATCATCGTGCTCTCGGCCCGGCACGCCTCCGACGAGAAGGTCGAGGCCCTGGACGCGGGCGCCGACGACTACGTCACCAAGCCCTTCGGCATGGACGAACTGCTCGCCCGGATGCGGGCCGCCGTCCGCCGGGCCGAGCCGGTCGCGGGGGAGGACGACTCGGTGGTGGTCACCGAGAGCTTCACCGTCGACCTGGCGGCGAAGAAGGTGAACCGGGACGGCGGCGACATCCGCCTTACCCCGACCGAGTGGCATCTGTTGGAGGTCCTGGTCCGCAACGCGGGCCGCCTGGTCAGCCAGACCCAGCTGCTCCAGGAGGTGTGGGGACCGGCCTACCGCACCGAGACGAACTATCTGCGGGTGTACCTCGCCCAGCTGCGGCGCAAGCTCGAACGGGACCCCTCCCACCCGCGCCACTTCATCACCGAGCCGGGGATGGGCTACCGCTTCGAGGCGTGAGCGGGCGGCCCTCCGGGTGCGTCCGACGGCCGCCGCGGGGCGTCCGGAGGAGCCCGCCGGGGCCCCGGGCGGCTTGCGCGGCCTGCCGCCGGGGGCCCCGGAACCGGTACCCTTCCGACATGAGTGGTGACAACAGCAGCGGCCAGCCACAGGGGCGCTTCCGCCGCATGCTCAGTCGGCTGACCTCCTCCGCGGAGGAGCTCCAGGCCGAGGAGCTGCGTCAGGAGATCGCGGCGGAGTCGGGCTGTACCCCGATCGCCAGCTGCGGGGACCGGGAACTGGTCACCGTCGCGGGCACCCTGCGCACCGTGACGCTGCGCCCGAGGGCCGGCGTGCCCGCCCTGGAGGCGGAGCTCTTCGACGGTACCGAGGCGCTGGACGTGGTCTGGCTCGGGCGCCGCTCCATCATGGGCATCGAGCCGGGGCGCCGTCTGGTCGCCAGCGGCCGGATCAGTCATGCGCGCGGTCGGCGGGTGCTGTTCAACCCCCGCTACGAGCTGCGTCCGGTCGGACACGGGAGCGAATGAGCGTGAGCAAGCAGTCCGGCGGCGATTCCGCCGCCCAGCTCGACCTGGCGGAGATCGACGCCGACGAGGCCGCCCGTCAGGCGCAGGCCTCGCGGGAGGCCGCCGACACGGTGATGAAGGCGTTCGGCGGGGTCCGGGGCATGATCGACATGACCCTGCCCGGTCTGGTCTTCATCGTCACCTACAACATCACCCACAAGGTGCCGGCGGCCGCTTGGGCGGCGCTGGCCCTGAGCGCGCTGTTCGTGGTGGCGCGGCTGCTGAAGCGGGAGACCGTCCAGCACGCCTTCAGCGGGGTGTTCGGCGTCGCGATCGGTGCCTGGATCTCGATGAAGACCGGCAAGGCGGAGAACTTCTACCTGCCCGGCCTGCTCTGGAACGTCGGCTACTGCGTGGGCCTGGCCGTGTCGGCGCTGGTCCGCTGGCCGCTGATCGGCATCATGCTCGGCCCGGTGACCGGTGAGATGTTCACCTGGCGCAAGGAGAACCCGGGCCGGCTGGCCGCCTACACCAAGGCCACCTGGGCCTGGGTGGTGATCATGGGCATCAAGCCGCTGATCCTCTTCCCGCTGTACTTCACCCACAACGTCAATCTGCTGGGCTGGCTCAAGGTCGCCCTGGGCATCCCGCCGCTGCTGCTGGCGATGTACGTGACCTGGCAGATCCTGCTGAAGGCGCCGCCGCCGATCAAGGCGCAGCTGGACGAGGAGCCGGGGACGGAGCCGGGGCAAGAGCAGCCCGGCCACGAGCACTCCGCGGGCGGTCCGGCCCGCAGGAACTGACCGGACCGGCACGCACGGCAGGAACGGCCGGGGGCCCGCACTCACGAAGAGTGCGGGCCCCCGGCCGTTTCCCGTACGGCGGTGCTACTGGGCGCCCGGGGAGCTGGAGAGCAGGTCCTCCAGCTCCTCCTCGCGCTCCTGGGCTGCCACGAAGAGCAGCTCGTCGCCGCCCTCCAGGGTGTCGTCCTTGCCCGGTACCAGTACCCGGCCCTCGCGGATGATCGTCACCAGGGCGGTGTCCTGCGGCCACGCCACGTCGCCGACCCGGGTGCCGACCAGCTCGGTGTCGGAGGCGAGGGTCAGCTCGACCAGGTTGGCGTTGCCCTGGCTGAAGCGCATCAGCCGGACCAGGTCGCCGACGCTGACGGCCTCCTCGACCAGGGCGGACATCAGGCGCGGGGTGGAGACGGCGACGTCCACGCCCCAGGACTCGTTGAAGAGCCACTCGTTCTTCGGGTTGTTCACCCGGGCGACCACTCGGGGCACCCCGTACTCGGTCTTCGCGAGCAGCGAGACGACCAGGTTGACCTTGTCGTCGCCGGTCGCGGCGATCACCACGTGGCAGCGCTGCAGCGCCGCCTCGTCGAGCGAGGTGATCTCGCAGGCGTCGGCCAGCAGCCACTCGGCCATGGGCACCCGTTCCACCGAGATGGAGTTCGGGTTCTTGTCGATCAGCAGGACCTCGTGGCCGTTCTCCAGCAGCTCGCCCGCGATCGAGCGGCCGACGGCGCCGGCTCCGGCAATGGCTACGCGCATCAGTGGCCCTCCTGCTCAGGGCCCCGCGCGAACGCGGCCTCGACCGTCGTCAGGTCGGCGCGGCGCAGCATCACGTGCACCAGGTCGCCCTCCTGAACCACCATCTGGGACGAGGGCAGCACGCCCTCGCCGAGCCGGGTGAGGAACGCCACCCGGGTGCCGGAGGCCTCCTCCAGCTCGCTCAGCCGGTGGCCGACCCACTCCGGGTTGTAGGCGACCTCGGCGAGCTGGACGGCGCCGCTCGGGTCCTGCCAGAGCGGCTCGGAGCCGCTCGGCAGCAGCCGGCGCAGCATCTGGTCCGCCGTCCAGCGGACGGTGGCGACGGTCGGGATGCCCAGGCGCTGGTAGACCTCGGCGCGACGGGGGTCGTAGATCCGGGCCGCGACGTTCTCCACACCGAAGTTCTCGCGGGCCACCCGGGCGGCGATGATGTTGGAGTTGTCACCGCTGGAGACGGCGGCGAAGGCGCCGGCCTCCTCGATGCCCGCCTCCTTCAGGGTGTCCTGGTCGAAGCCGACCCCGGTCACCCGGCGCCCGTTGAACCCGGCACCCAGCCGGCGGAACGACGTCGGGTCCTGGTCGACCACGGCCACCGAGTGACCCTGTTTCTCCAGTGCGCGGGCGAGCGCGGAGCCCACCCGGCCGCAGCCCATGATGACGATGTGCACCGGCGCTACCTCACCCGTCCCGTTGGGGCCATGACCTGCGCAAACACCGCTCAATCTCCGTTTCCCCGCCCCGGTGTCCGGGGTGGGCGTCCTCGTGGGGCTAGGTACGACAACCTGAGTGTTGCCGCCCTGCTCGTATCCGACACGCTAGCCGGTCCACCGAACACAGTCGCGACGAAGGGGCACCCCGACGGGCGGCAAGGGGGTGGCCCTTCGGACCCCGGCGTCGACTACCCCTACGATTCCTTAACGTGCCTATGCCGACTGACCTACCGAAACGCATCCTGATCGGGCGTGCGTTGCGCAGCGACAAGCTGGGGGAGACTCTGCTCCCCAAGCGCATCGCGCTGCCCGTCTTCGCCTCGGACGCGCTCTCCTCGGTCGCGTACGCGCCCGAGGAGATCCTGCTGACACTCTCCCTGGCGGGTGCCTCGGCCATCCACTTCTCGTGGCAGATCGGCGTCGTCGTCGCCATCGTCATGCTCGCCGTGGTGGCCTCCTACCGGCAGAACGTGCATGCCTACCCGAGCGGCGGCGGCGACTACGAGGTCGCCACCGTGAACCACGGCCCCAACTCCGGCCTGGTGGTCGCGAGCGCGCTGATGGTCGACTACATCCTCACCGTCGCGGTCTCCACCACCTCGGGCGTGGCCAACGTGGTGTCGGCGGTGCCGGCGCTGCGCGGCCACGAGCTGACGCTGTCGGTCGTCGTGGTCATCGTGCTGATGGGCATGAACCTGCGCGGCGTCCGGGAGTCCGGTTCGGCCTTCGCCGTCCCGACCTACGCCTTCATGGTCGGCGTGCTCGGCATGGTGGTGTACGGCGTGGTCCGGCACTTCGGCCTGGGGCAGGACATGCCCGCCGAGAGCGCCGGCTTCCACCTGGAACCGACCGCCGGGAACGAGTCCCTGGCGGGCTTCGCCATGGTGTTCCTGTTGCTCAAGGCGTTCTCCTCGGGCTGTGCGGCGCTGACCGGCGTGGAGGCGATCTCCAACGGCGTGCCCGCGTTCCGCAAGCCGAAGAGCAAGAACGCGGCGACCACCCTGCTGATGATGGCCAGCATCGCGGTCGTGATGTTCATGGGCATCATCTGGCTGGCCCGGCTGACCGGCGTCCAGATGGCCGAGGAGCCCGCGGAGCAGTTGGTCGGCGTGCCCGGCGACTACCACCAGAAGACCGCGCTGGCGCAGATCAGCGAGGCCGTGTTCTCCAACTTCACGCCGGGCTTCTACTTCGTCGCCGCCGTGACCGGCCTGATCCTGGTGCTGGCCGCGAACACCGCGTTCAACGGCTTCCCGGTGCTGGGCTCGATCCTGGCCCAGGACCGCTACCTGCCGCGCCAGCTGCACACCCGCGGCGACCGGCTGGCCTTCTCCAACGGCATCATCCTGCTGGCGCTGGCCGCGATCCTGTTCATCATCGCCTTCGACGCGGACCCGACCAGGCTGATCCAGCTCTACATCGTCGGCGTCTTCGTGTCGTTCAACATGAGCCAGTCCGGCATGATCCGGCACTGGACCAGGCACCTGCGCACCGAGACCGACCCGGCCAAGCGCCGCCACATGCAGCGCAGCCGGGCGATCAACACCTTCGGTCTGGTGATGACCATGGCCGTGCTGATCGTCGTGCTCGCCACCAAGATCAGCCACGCCTGGATCGCGATCGCGGCGATGGTCGTGCTGTTCGTGATGATGAAGGCGATCCGCCGGCACTACGACCGGGTGTCGGCGGAGCTGGTCGCCGCCGAGGAGCCGGACGACGTGGTGCTGCCCACCCGGGTGCACGCCATCGTCCTGGTCTCCAAGCTGCACAAGCCGGCGCTGCGCGCGCTGGCGTACGCGCGGCTCGCCCGGGCGCACACCCTGGAGGCGGTGACCGTGAACGTCGATCCGGCGGACACCGCGGCGCTGCGCGCGGAGTGGGACGAGCGCGGCATCGAGGTGCCGCTGAAGGTCCTGGACTCGCCGTACCGGGAGATCACCGCGCCGGTGCTGGACTACGTGAAGAACCTGCGCCGCAGCAGCCCGCGCGACGTGGTCTCGGTGTACATCCCGGAGTACGTGGTCGGCCACTGGTACGAGCACCTGCTGCACAACCAGAGCGCGCTGCGGCTGAAGGGCCGGCTGCTGTTCAAGCCGGGTGTGATGGTGACCTCGGTGCCGTGGCAGCTGGAGTCGTCCGAGCGGCGCCAGCCGCAGAAGGCCTGGTCGGCGCCGGGTGCGGTGCGACGTGGTGAGCCCCGGGCGCCGAAGGCCGTAAAGTCGGAAGTCTCGGCGAAGCCCGCCGGGTCGGCTGACAGCGGCAAGAAGGACTCCTCCCAGTGACCCGCAACACCCCGTCTCGTTCCAACGGCTCCTCCGGCAAGGGTGCCCGCAAGGGCGGTTCGTCCGGCCGGCCGGGGCAGGTCGCCCGGCCCCGCTGGGGCAAGCCGCAGCGGCCGGAGGCGACCGACCGCGACGGATTCACCGCGCGGACGGCGCCGCTCGCGCCGGAGGAGCGCGCTCCGGAGCGCACTGAGCGTGCTGAGCGCACCGACCGGCCGGAGAAGGCCGGGCGTACTGAGCGTGCCGAGCGGTCCGGGAGCGCCGGGCGGTCGGACCGGGCCGAGCGTGCGCCGCGCGGCGAGCGGGACGGCCGTTCGGACCGCCCGGACCGTTCCGACCGTTCCGACCGTTCGGGCCAGCAGGGGCAGTCGGGCGACCGGTCGAAGGACGGCGCGCGCCCGCGCAAGCAGGCCGTGCGCCCGCCCCGCGCGCTGCGCTCCACCGCCCGCGCGCCCCGCGCCGAGTCCGCGCCCAAGGCGCCCGCCGGCGACTCGCTGATCGGCGAGCGCTACGAGGTCGAGGTCGGTCCGGTCGCCCACGGCGGCGGGCACTGCGTGGCGCGGCACGAGGGCCGGGTGCTGTTCGTCCGGCACACGCTGCCGGGCGAGAAGGTGATCGTCCAGGTCACCGAGGGCACCTCCTCCTCGCGCTTCCTGCGCGCCGACGCGGTCGAGGTGCTGGAGCCCGCCAAGGAGCGGATCGCCCCGCCGTGCCCGTTCTCCGGGCCCGGCAAGTGCGGCGGCTGCGACTGGCAGCATGTGACGCCCGGCGGCCAGCGCAAGCTCAAGGTGCAGGTGCTGACCGAGCAGCTGGCCAAGCTGGCGGGCCTGACCCCGGCCGAGGCCGGCTGGGACGGCAGCGTCGAGCCGGTCGGCGACAAGCTGCCGGCCGGACAGGTGCCGGCCTGGCGCAGCCGGATCCAGTACGCCGTCGACCCGGGCACCGGCAAGGTCGGACTGCGCAAGCACCGCTCGCACGACATCCAGCCGATCGACCGCTGCCTGATCGCCACCGAGGGCGTCACCGAGCTGGGCGTGGAGGCGCACGACTGGCCGGGCGTCGCCTCGGTCGAGGTCATCGCCGCGGCCGGCTCCTCCGACCGCCAGGTGGTGCTCACCCCGGCCCCGGGCGCCCAGCTGCCGCTGGTCGAGCTGGACCGGCCGGTCTCCATCAGCCGCATCGACGAGCAGGGCAACACCCACCGGGTGCACGGCCGGAACTTCGTCCGCGAGCGCGCCGCCGGGCGGACCTGGCGGGTCAGCGACGGCGGCTTCTGGCAGATCCACCCCGAGGCCCCGGACACGCTGGTCGACGCCGTCCTGGACGGGCTGGACCCGCAGTGGGGCGAGAACGCGCTCGACCTGTACTGCGGGGTGGGCCTGTTCGCGGGCGCGCTGGCCGACCGGGTCGGCGAGGACGGGGCGGTGCTCGGCATCGAGTCCGGCAAGCAGGCGGTGGCCGACGCCCGGCACAACCTGGCCGCGCTGGAGAACGTCCAGATCGAGTGCGACCGGGTGGAGGCGCTGCTGCCGCGCACCGGCATCACCGCCACCGACCTCATCGTGCTCGACCCGCCGCGCGCGGGGGCCGGGCGGGAGACCGTCGCGCACCTGGCCGGTCTCGGCGCCCGCCGGATCGCGTACGTGGCGTGCGACCCGGCGGCGCTGGCCCGGGACCTCGGGTTCTTCCGCGAGGGCGGCTACCGTCCGGTGTCGCTGCGGGCGTTCGACCTGTTCCCGATGACGCACCACTTCGAGTGCGTGGCGATCCTGGAGCCGATCGCGGGCGCGTAGGTACGGGAGCGGCACGGGCCCGGCAGGGCGGTCCGGCACGCACAGGACGGAGGCGGTACCCGGCGTTCGCGCGGGTACCGCCTCCGTCGTCTCGTGGGCCGGTGCGGCGGCTCAGGGCAGGTTGTGCTCCTCTTCCCGGGCGTCGTGCGGCAGGTCGACGCCGTGCTGGGCGGCGAGCCGCAGCAGCCCGGCGATCCGGCCCTCGTACGCCTGGACGCCGTCGGCGTCCCCCTCGGCCCGGGCGGCCGCGAGTTCCTTGCGGGCCTGGTCGAGCTGCTCGCGCAGCTCCTGGTCGAACATGGCTGTCATTGCCGGCCTCCACAACCGGTCGGTGCCGCTCCAGGGAATGCTCAGGGCACTTCAGAGTCTCCGAAGGTGAAGAACTCTTCAAGTCTCACTCCCGGCGGGCCCGGGCGCGTCGGACGACGGGGGAGCGGGTAGTCGGTAGGGGCGTACGGCGGGCGTGCCGGTGGGGCGTGCGGGTGTACGCCGGCGGGGCGTGCGGCGGGATGCGCGAGCCCTTGTTGTGCTAGCACTTCGGCGCTAGCTTGAATTCATGGGTAAGAAGCAGCTGAACGTCCGGGTGGACGCCACCACCGCGGAGATGGCCCGGGAGCGGGCGGAGCAGCAGGGGATCAGCATGAACCAGTACATCGAACGCCTGGTCCAGCAGGACATGGGCGAGGCGGGGCGGGTGTTCGTCGACGCGGCCGCGCAGTTCATGAAGGAGTACGAGACGGCCTTCCTGGCCGAGTTCGGCGAGCAGCGGGGCGAGGCCGACCTCCAGGACGTGCGCCGTTGAAACTGGAGGTCGACCTCTCGTGGCTGCTCATGACCGCCGAGCAGTACACGCCCGGTGACCCGCAGGTCACCGACTACGGATCGCTGCTCGCCGCCGTCGCCCGGCACCAGGCCGAGATCTTCGACATCGCCGTCTACCCCGAGCCGCAGGACCGCGCCGCCGCCCTGATGCACCAGCTGATCCGGGTGCCGGCGCTGGAGAAGACCAACGAGCTGTTCGCCACCGCCGTCGCCTACGCCTATCTGGTGGCCAGCGGCTGCACGGTGGCCACCACCGCCCGTGAGGTGCGCAGCCTCGCCCGGGCCATCCGCGAGGGGCGGCTGACCGTCTCCGGGGTGGCGGACCGGCTGGCCGTCTGGGTGGTGGACGAGGCCGAGGACGAGGAGGTCAGCGGCGAGGACGACGACGACGCGGAGTGAGCGGCGGGGGCGGTCGAGCGGCTCAGTGGGATCCGGCGTCCGGTTCGGTGTCCGGTCCGGATTCGGCTCCCGGTTCGGCTCCCGGTTCGGCGATCAGTGCCGTCGCGAAGGAGCGGAAGCCCGCCCGGCGGTAGATCCG
The DNA here is from genome assembly GCF_000966955.1 of Streptomyces sp. NRRL S-495. Lineage (NCBI taxonomy): Bacteria > Bacillati > Actinomycetota > Actinomycetes > Kitasatosporales > Streptomycetaceae > Streptomyces > Streptomyces sp. NRRL S-495. The sequence continues at coordinate 7,230 of NZ_JZWY01000520.1, read as the reverse complement.
GGCCACGTCCTCGTCCGCGGCGGACAGGAACACCGTCCGCACCCCGCCGGCCCGGGCGTGCGCGACCAGGGCCGCGGTGACCGCCTGCGCGAGGCCCTGCCGGCGTGCCGAGGGGAGGGTGCCCACCCCGGCCACCTCGGTGACCTCGCCGACCGGGTTGTGCTGGCCCGCGCAGAGCGCCGTGCCGTCCGCGAACGCCGCCGCGAGCGTCGTCCTCCCGGCGGTGATCCGCCCGGCGAGCCGCTCCGCCGTCCCGTCGGCCTTCAACGCCTCGGCCCGCACGGCCAGTTCGGCCGGACCCGCGCTGCCCACACCGGTACCCGGCTCGCCGAACGCCAGGTGCGGAACGGCCAGCGCCTCGGCGAGGGCCGGGTCGTCGGCGGCCAGCACCCGCACCGATACGCCGTCCGGTCCGGAGGTGTCCCCGTGCCCGTGCCCGTCCCCGACCCCGTGCTCGTCCGGGTAGCCGTCCTGCGGGCCGAGCACCAGCAGCGGGTGCTCGTGCACGGTCAGCCCCGCCTCCTCCACGGCGGCGCGCAGCAGCGGGTCGTGCTCCGCCACCCACTCGAAGGCCTCCGGCAGTCCCAGCTCGCGCTGGCGGGCCCGCACCCGGCGGACGTCCGCCGCGGTGACGGCCGGACCCTCGTGGCCCAGCGCCGGCCGGGCGTAGTACGGCCAGCCGGCGCCCTCCGCGACGAACAGGCTGAGCGGGCCGAAGTCCTCGACCCGGGCGGAACTGCGCGGCACGGCGTCGTAGTAGCCCTCGATCGCTTCGAGGAGGGCCGGGTCGGGCTGTGCCGGGGCGGCGGTGAGAGGTCACGCCGTGCATCAAAGCAGGCCCGCCGCGTTCCCGCCGGGAATTTCGGACGCCCCGACCGGTCCCGCCCGGCTCCCGTGCGGACGTGACCTGCGGGGCGGCCCGGCGGCCGTTCGGCCCGGGCATTTCACCGCGATTGTTGCCGAACGCTTACAGGCTGGGCGATCTTGTGTACGGGCCGCGTGGCATCCTGGGGCCTTTACAGCTCTGCCGGGCGTGAACGGCGGACGTCCGCGCTGGGCGAAGCGAGGGGGATGACTGGCTCATGAGGCTCTGCTTTCTGGTGGAGGAGCACTACCGGCACGACGGCATGCCGCTCGACGTCGTACGCCAACTCACCGCGTGGGGGCACCGGGTGGACGTGCTGCGCCCCGGCGACTCGCTGATGGCGATCTCCGAGGCGGTCCGGGCCGGCAGCCACGACGCCTGGGTGCTCAAGACCGTCTCCGGCGGACCGGGCCTCACCCTGCTGGAGGCCGCCGCCGCCGTCGGCCTCACCACCGTCAACGACGTCCGGTCCATCCGCGGCGTCCGGGACAAGGCCCTCGCCTCCGTGATCGCCCGCACCCGGGGGCTGCCCGTCCCCGTCACCTACGCGGCCGCCCGCTGGGAACGGCTCGCCGAGATCCCCGCGGCCGAGTACCCGCTGGTCGTCAAGCCCGCCGACGGCAGCTCCGGGCGGGCCGTGCGGCTCGTCCGCGACCCCGGGCACCTCGCCGAACTCGGCCCCCTGCTGGCCGGCGAGGGCCTGCTGATCGCCCAGCCCTATGTGCCCAACTCCGGTACCGACCTCAAGGTGTACTGCGTCGACGGCGAGCTGTACGCGACCGAGCGGTGCTCGCCGCTCAACCCCGACCAGGGGGTGCGGGAGCGGCAGGTGCCGCTGCCCGCCGAGGTCGCGCGGATCGCCGCGCAGGTCGGCGAGGTGTTCGGGCTCGACCTCTACGGAGTCGACGTACTGCTCGGGCCGGACGGTCCGGTGGTCGTCGACATCAACGACTTCCCGAGCTTCCGGCAGGTGCCGGACGCGGTCGCGCGGGTGGCGCGGGCGGTGCTGCGGCTGGCCCGCACCGGCACGGCGGTCACGGCCCCCGCGGTGGCGCTGGACGCCTCGGGGCTGGAGGCGGTCGGGCTGGGGGCCGGGGCGGTCCGGATGCCCGCGCAGGGCGGCGGTGCGGCGGTCGGGGCCGGCGTCGGTGTCGGCGTCGCGAGCGGACTCGGGGGCGGTGGGGTCGCGGTCGGCGGTGCGGGCGTAGGTGGTGTGGGCGTGGGCGGTGTGGGCGTCGGTGGCATCGGGGCCGCGCCTGTCGGCGGCGCGATATGAGGATCGGTCTGATCACCTCCGCCCCGGACCACCCGGTGCTCGCCGCGACCGCCGCGCTGCTGACCGCGGGCGGTCACCACGTCGAGGCCCTCGACCCGGCGGCCGGTCCGGACGGGCCGTTCGACCCGCCCGCGGACGTCTACCTGCTCAAGGCGCACACCCCGGCGGCGCTCGCCCTCGCCCGGGGGCTGGAGGAGCGCGGCGTGCCCGTCGTCAACCCGGCCGCCGCCACCGAACTCTGCCAGGACCGCCTGGCCATGGCCGAACTCGCCCGGCGGGCCGGACTGCCCTTCGCGCCCACCCGCGCCGCCGCCGACCCCGCCGAACTGCTCGGGACGGTCGAGGCGGGGGAACTCCTCCTGCCGCTCGTCGTCAAGAGCCGGCACAGCCGCCGCCACGACCTCGTCGCCCGTGTCGACGACACGGCCCGGCTGCGGGCCCTCACCGAGGAGTGGCCGGACGAGCCCGTCGTCGCCCAGCCCTATCTGCCGAGCACCGGCTGGGACCAGAAGCTGTGGGTCGTCGCCGGGCAGCTGTTCTGCGCCCGCCGCCGCTCCGAGCTCGCCGGCCCCGAGCACACCGAACTCCCCGATGGCGCCGACGGGTTCGGGCCCGCCGAGCTGTCCGCCGAGCGGGCCGCCGTGGCGCTGCGGGCCGGGGAGGTGTTCGGCCTCGACGTCTACGGCGTCGACCTGCTGGACGGGCCGGGCGAACCGGTCGTCGTCGACGTCAACGCCTTCCCGGGCATCCGGGGGCAGGCCGGGGCGCCCGAGGCGCTCGCCGCGCTCGCCCTGCGCGTCGGCGCGGCGGGGAGGTCGGGGACGGCGGCCGGGGTGGCGGTGTCCGGGGTCCCTCGCCCGCGGGCGGACGCCACCGGCACCGGCGCCGCCGCCGTGACGCCCGCGCCGGCGGATGCGGGACCGGGCACCGCCGCTGGTTAGGCTGGCACTCCCGGCCCGAGCACACGACCGGGCCGCGAGAGAAGACGGACCCTTGCTGCAGGACATCGAGCCCTACCTGGCCTGCCCGCACTGCGCGCGGCCGCTCACCCTCGACGGGCGCACCCTGCGTTGCCCCGGCGGGCACAGCCACGACCTCGCCAAGCAGGGCTATGTCAGCCTGCTCGCGGGTGACGCCCACACCGGCACCGGGGACACCGCCGACATGGTCGCCGCCCGGGGCGACTTCCTCGCCGCCGGCCACTACCGGCCGATCGCCGACGCGCTCGCGGAGGCCGCCGTCGCGGCCGTCGCCGATGCCGATGCCGGTGGTGACAGTCCCGGGGAGTTGGTCGCCGACCTCGGCGCCGGTACCGGCCACTACCTCGCCCACGTCCTGGACGCCCTGCCCGGCCGGCCCGGCGCCGCCCTCGACATCTCCAAGTACGCGCTGCGCCGCGCCGCCAGGGCCCACCCCCGGATCGGCGCTGTGGTCTGCGACGCCTGGCGGCCGCTGCCCCTGCTGGACGCCTCCGCCGGACTCGTCCTCAATGTGTTCGCCCCGCGCAACGGACCCGAGATCCGCCGCGTGCTGCGGCCCGGCGGCACCCTGCTGCTGGTCTCGCCCACCGCCCGGCACCTGCGCGAACTCGTCGCCACCCTCGGCCTGTTGTCGGTCGACGAGGAGAAGCAGCGACGCATCGACGAGAAGCTCGGGCCCTACCTGACGCCCGCCGGGCGGCGCGAGGTCGAGTTCACCATGCGGCTGTCCGCCGAGGACGTGCGGACCGTGGTCGGCATGGGACCGAGCGCCTGGCACACCGACCCGGCCCGGCTCGCGGAGCGGCTCGCCGCACTGCCCGACCCGGTCGAGGTGACGGCGTCCGTCACCGTCGCCGCCTACCGGCGCTGAAACGGCGGGCCGCCCCCCGGTGCGGGGGCGGCGCGGGGCCGCCCGCCCGGCGTCCCGGCCTCGTGCCGGAGTCACCCCGATGGGATGAATCTGCCGGGCAGGCACGTTTCTGCCGCGCGACCGGCGGCTAACGTCCGACGGGTGAACCGCGACGCCACCCTCCCCGCCGTGCCGGCCCACCCGCAGCAGCGCACCCCGGAACCAGGCCCGGCGGCCGCGACCGCCCGGCGCCCGATCGTCGAGGAGCTCCGGCTCACCTCCTTCAAGTCCTACCGGCGCGCGACCCTCCCGCTCGCCCCCCTCACCGTGCTGCACGGCCCCGCCGGCGTCGGCAAGTCCAACGCGCTCGACGCCCTCGCCGTCCTCTCCCGACTCGCCCTCGGCGAGGAGATCGGCGAGTCCCTCGACGGCCGGCCCGGCACCACCGGGCCGCTCGCCGCCCCCGTCCGCGGCGGCCTCGCCGGGTGCGTGCCGCACGGCCGCAACGCCCTCATCCTCGGCTGCACCGTCCGCTCCCCGGACGGGCCGATCGCGCTGGAGGTCGTCATCCGCACCGACGGCCCCGTCCGCATCGCCAGGGAACAGCTCACCCTCGACGGCCGGACCCTCGTCGAGACCGGCGAACAGGACCTGCGCCACCACCGTGTCAACGTCAGCTGGCACAACGACACCCGGCAGGGCGACATCCGCGCCCCCTTCCCCAGCGGCACCCTGGTCACCGCCCAGATCCCGCTGCGCGTCGCCGGATCCTCGCCCGGCGAACGCAAGGTCCTCGCCGCCGCCGAACAACTGCTCACCGCGCTGCGCGAGGTCTTCCCCGTCTGCCCCGTGCCCGCCCTGATGCGGGGCTGGGCCCGCCCCCATCCGGAGGCCAGGCTGCTCAGCTCGGCCGCCAACATCTCCGCCGTCGTCGCCCGGCTCGGCAACGAGTGCGGCCGCCGGTTCGGGCAGCTGCTGCGCGTCGTCCAGTCCGCCGCCCCGCACCCGCTGCTCGGCCTCGACCTCGCCCACCGCGGCACCGGCGCCGACCGGCGGGTGCTCGCCGTGTTCGACGAGGGCGTCCTCGGCCGCACCGGGGCCGACCAGGCCTCCGACGGCATGCTCCGCCACCTCGCCTTCGCCGCCGTGCTGCTCACCGGCGCCGCCGTGCTGGACCTCGACGTGGCCGCCGAGGTGCCGTGGGCACAGCGGCAGCTCACCGTGCTGGCGGAGGACCTCGGCGCCGGGCTCTCCACGGACCAGGCGGCCTCGCTGCTGCGGCTCGCCCGCGACATGTCGGGGCGCAACCAGCTGCGGGTGCTCGCCACGCTGCAGGAGCCGGCGGCGGCCCGGGACGCCCTGGGCGGGCCGGGCGAACTGCCGGCCGGGGTGGCGGTGGTGGAGTGCCGGCGAGATCCGGGCTCGGGGTTCACGGTGCTGCGGACGGAGACGGCGCGGGTGCCGGTCCAGGCGGTGCGCGACGGTGCGCCGGCGCTTTCGGGGCCGGGCTCGGGATCGGGCGCGGTGCCGGGGTCGGCGGCGGGATCGGGCCCGGCGGCGGGGTCGACGTCGGCGTCGCCGGAGCCCGGGGTGCCGGGCCCCGGGGCCGACCGGACGGCGGGCGATGCGGTAGACCTGGACGGGTGAACGAACGACACACGGAACCCGCCGGGCCGACCCTGGAGGAGCTGCGGCAGCGGCTCGTGGACTTCGCCGCGGCCCGCCGCTGGGAGCCCTTCCACACCCCCAAGAACCTTGCCTCGGCCCTGACCGTGGAGGCCGGTGAGCTGCTGGAGATCTTCCAGTGGCTCACCCCCGAGCAGGCGGCCGCCGTGATGGCCGAACCGGACCGCGCCCACCGGGTGCGGGACGAGGTGGCCGATGTGCTCGCCTACCTGCTCCAGTTCTGCACGGCCGTCGGGGTCGATCCGCTGACGGCCCTGGCGGCCAAGATCGAGCGGAACGAACTGCGCTTCCCGGTCCCCGGCACCCCCGCCGAGGGCGAGGAAGTCAACCCGTAGGACGGCTCATAACCCCTGCGGGGGACCGAAGTTGTCCACAGCCCCCGGGTTGTCCACAGGTTTCCGAAGTCAGGATGCGCCACCCCTTCGCCCCGTCGCACCCTCTCACCGTGACCGCGCGGCAGAGCGCCGCGCGGGCGACGGAAGGGGTGACCGGCCGTGGAAGCGCTGCGACTGATCAAGACCGCCCGGCACGCCCTGGCGGAGACCAGGAACGTCCCCGACGTGCTGGCCGAGGCCCGGCAGGCCGCGCTGCTCACCGAGGCGGTGGCCACCCGGCTCGCCAGATCGGGGGAGGAGGGGCTCTCCGGCCTCGGGCAGCTGCTGGCCGAGGCGGCCACCCACGCGGCCTGCTGCCTGGAGCATCCCGAGGAGGGCGCCTCCTCGGCGTCCGCCTTCGGGCCGGGCGGCCGGGCCCGAAGGCTCACCGAGCTCGGGGAGTTCGGGCCGATGCTCGACGAACTCGGCCGGCTGCTGCGTGACATGGGGGAGACGCTGGTGGTGCTGGCCTGCGGGGCCGACACCGAAAGCCTCTACTGGGCCTGTATCGACGGGGTCGACGCGGGAGCGGAGTGCACTCAGCTGGTCGGCCAACTGCTCGACGCCGTACGGCAGATGGCGGGCGAGCGGCCCGAGGAGCACGACGCGGAGCCGTGCGGGGCGGCGGAGGGCGGGCCCGGGGAGCCGTTCGGGCCGGACGGGGCCCGACGGCTCCCCGAACCGGCGACGGAGCACGAGGAGCGGTTACTGGTGCTCCGGCTCGACCCGCCGGGTCAGCGGGCGGCGGAGGGCCCGCCGTCCTCGCCGCCGGCGGAAGCGGTCGGGGCGGGGGAGGTGGTACGGGCACCGATGGCCTGAAGGTCGGCGAGGTCCGCGGTCACCGAGGCGAGCAGCTCCTGCATCTGCTCCAACAGGCTCTTCGGGGCGGCCGGCGCCGCCGCCCCGTCGGCGGTGGGGTACTGCGAGGTGGTGGACACCCCGGACCAGGGCTCGGACATGAGGGGACCTCTTCGGATCGGTGGTGCGGTGTGGAGCGGTTGGCGGGCGGCCGGACGCGGCCCCGCCGCTGCAACCAACGAACACCCCGCCGCGCGGTCACCGGCCACCACTCGATGCGGTCCAACCGCCGGTACGGGTAGGCCGACCGGGTGACTCCGGGCTTGCCGCCACCGACCGGCCTGGGCTACGGCCGCCCGGGCGCGCGGAGGGCTGCCGAGGGCCTGTCTCTTATACACATC
>NZ_JZWY01000512.1:0-32392 GCF_000966955.1 Streptomyces sp. NRRL S-495 | reverse complement strand
GCCAGCCCGGCGGCGGCGAGCACGGCGAGGCGTCCGGGCCCGCGAACGGAACCGGTCGGGCCTTCGGTACGGGTACGGCGGGTGTTGCGCATGGTGACCGCTCCCCGGTCGGTGGGTGGGCACGTCGGTGCCTGACACCCTCCGGTACGGACGGGGACCCGCTTCCGCTCGACGAACCGCGCGGTAGGGTCCGCGGAATAGCGCGCGGACAGCAGCCGTTGTCCGGGGGCAGATGGGCACACGGCCTGGACCGCCACCACCGGAAGGGCAGGAATCGCGAGATGAGCAGCACGGTCGAGCTGACCAAGGAGAACTTCGACGAGATCGTCCCCGGTGAGGGCGGCAAGGATTTCGTCCTGATCGACTTCTGGGCGGCCTGGTGCGGCCCGTGCCGGCAGTTCGCGCCGGTCTTCGAGAAGGCCGCCGAGCGGCACCAGGACCTCGTGTTCGCCAAGGTCGACACCGAGGCGCAGCAGGAGCTCGCCGCGGCGTTCGGGATCCAATCGATCCCGACGCTGGCGATCATCCGGGAGGGCGTGCTCGTCTTCTCCCAGGCCGGGGCGCTGCCCGAGCCGGTGTTCGAGGATCTGATCGGCCAGGCCAGGAAGCTGGACATGGACGAGGTCAAGCGGAAGGTGGCGTCGGAGCAGAACGGCGCTCCGCAGGCCTGACGGCCGGTCGCCCGTACGGCGGGCTCCGGGGTGGTTCGTCCGCCCCGGGGCCCGCCGTCGCGTTCTTCGGCGGACCGGCACGCGCTTGGAGGGCCGCTCAGCCGTCGGCCGGCCCGTCCTCCGTCCAGTCGGCGAGCCGGGCGGCGAGCGCGCGGACCTCGTCGCGCAGGGCGGCGGGGCGGCGGACGGTGAAGGGCCAGCCGAGACCGGCGAGCAGCACGGCCATGCCGTCGAGGCGCTCGGCCCGGGCGCGGAACAGCACCCTGCCGTCCTCGGTCGGGGTGACCGTGCCGACGGTCGGCGGGAGGCGGTGGCGGGCCTCGTCCAGGCCGGTGGTCAGGACGACCTCGATCTCGTGCTGCCACGGCACCGAGGCGAGGGATTCCAGGACCCGCCGCACCGGGTCGGCGTCCGCGGGCGGTTCGAAGCCGGCCTCGCCCGGGTGGACGGAGCGGATCCGGTCCAGCCGGAAGGTCCGCTGCTCGCCGCTGCGGTGGTCCAGCCCCGTGGTGTACCAGCGGCCCGAGTGGAAGACCAGCCCGTACGGGTCGAACTCGCGCTCGCTGGGCGTGCCGGCGCGGTCCCGGTAGTCGAGCCGGACCCGGCGGTTCCGGCGCGCGGCCTCGGCGAGCGTGAACAGCGCCGAGGCGGCCGGGCTGGGGCCGGTGGCGGGCGCGCCGGTCAGTCCGAGGGTCTGCTCGACGGCCGCGACCTGGTCGCGCAACGCCGGCGGCAGCACCCGCTGGATCTTGGCGAGGGCCGACTCCCCGGCCTGCTCCCCCACCGACAGCCCGGACCGGCGGCCGGCCAGCAGCCCGAGCACCACCGAGGCGGCCTCGTCCCCGGTGAGCATCAGCGGCGGCAACCGGTAGCCGGGCAGCAGCCGGTAGCCGCCGTAGCGGCCGCGCTCGGCCTGGACGGGGATGCCGAGTTCGGCGAGCCGGGCCGCGTAGCGGCGCACGGTGCGGACGTCGACCTCCAGCCGCTCGGCGAGGTCGGCGCCGGTGAGGCCGGGGCGGGCCTGGAGCAGTTCGAGGAGGGCGAGGATGCGGCTGACCGGGTGCTCCACGGTGTTCCGCTCCTGTTCTGCCGATCGGCCGGACGGTCGGCGGCCCGGACGGTCGGCGGGCCGGGTGGACGACGAGGCGGGTGGACGACGAGGCGGCCGGCGACGCGGGCGCCCGGATGATCGAACCGGCGACAAATCCGGTCGAGTTCTGTCCGGTTGCCATTCTAGGGTCGGTGTCACGGCGGGCGGCCCGGGTGACGGTCAGGACCGGGCCCGCGCCCACCACAGGCATTCCAGAGAGGACCGTCCCATCATGAGCACCTTCGTACTCGTCCCCGGTTTCTGGCTCGGCGGCTGGGCCTGGGAGGAGGTGGCCGAACCCCTGCGCGCCGCCGGCCACACCGTGCACGCGGTGACCCTGCCCGGGCTCGCCGAGCGGGCCGGCGAGCCCGCGGCGGAGACCGGCACCGAGGCCCAGGTCGCCGACCTCACCGAGCTGTTGGTCCGCGAGGACCTCCGGGACGTGATCCTGGTGGCGCACAGCGGCGGCACCATCGCGGTGTCCGGCGCGGCCGACCGGGTGCCGGAGCGGATCCGGCGGGTGGTCTACCTCGACTCCGGCCCGCTCGACGACGGTGTCGTGCTCGCGGACCTCTGGGACCCGGCCTACCGCGCCACGCTGGAGGCCACGCTGGTGGACGGCCAGTGGCTGCCGCTGCCGTCCTGGGAGGTGCTGGCCTCCGACGGCGCCTCGGTGGAGGGCATCGACGAGGCCGGGCTTGCGCGGTTCCGCGAGCGGGCGACGGCCCAGCCGGCCGGAACGCTCTACGAGCCGGTGCGGCTGACCGGCGGGGCGGACAAGCTGCCGAAGGCGCTGGTCTCCTGCACGATGCCGCTGGCACAGGTCCGGGAGATGATCGCCGCCGGGCACCCGTACTTCGCGGCGCTCGGCGGGGCGGAGTGGGAGCTGCGCGAGGTGCTGACCGGGCACTGGCCGATGTTCTCCCGGCCGGCCGAAACGGCGGCGGCGCTCGCGGAGTTGGCCGAGCTCGGGTAGTTCGTGCCCTGGCACCTGGTGACGGCCGCACCGTACCTCCGTGCGGTGCGGCGGCCACCGAGGTGTGAAGGGGTTGTCCGGACCGGCGCTTCGCCCGCGTGTTCGGCTGCGCCGGGCGGTCCGGTCGGCGCAGGATGGGCACCGCAGGACGGCACCATGGCGTGACGGTGTTCCGGCGCCGGAGCACCGGAACGTCTGCGGGCCCGCGCCGTCCGCCCGAACGACAGCACCGATCCAGAGCAGCGAGGAGCACGTATGACCTCCCCCCAGTCCCCCGCCCCCGAGGAGTTCGACGTCATCGTGATCGGCGCGGGCCCCACCGGCGAGAACGTCGCCGACCGGACGGCCGCCGCCGGGCTGCGCACGGTGATCGTGGAGAGCGAACTGGTCGGCGGGGAGTGCTCGTACTGGGCCTGCATGCCGAGCAAGGCGCTGCTGCGCCCGGTGGCCGCGCTGGCCGACGCCCGCGCGGTGGCCGGTTCCCGGGAGGCGGTCGGCGGCGGGACGCTGGACGCGGCCGCGGTGCTCGCCCGGCGCGACTCGTTCGCCTCGCACTGGCAGGACGACGGCCAGGTGCGCTGGCTCCGTGACACCGGCATCGAACTGGTCCGGGGCCACGGCCGGCTGGCCGGCGAACGGCAGGTGACGGTCGAGTCGGAGGACGGCGGCGAGCGGCTGCTGGTGGCCCGGCACGCCGTCGCGATCTGCACCGGGAGCCGCCCGGTGCTGCCGCGCGACGTGGCCGGACTGGCCGACGCCCGGCCGTGGACCAACCGCGAGGCCACCGGCGCTCCCGCCGTCCCCCGGCGGCTGGCCGTGGTGGGCGGCGGGGTGGTCGGCGTGGAACTCGCCACCGCCTGGCGGGCGCTCGGCTCGGAGGTGGTGCTGCTGGTCCGCGGCTCCGCGCTGCTGCCCCGGACGGAGCCGTTCGCCGGCGAGCTGGTCGCGGACGGTCTTCGGGACCTCGGGGTCGACCTCCGGTTCGGGACGGAGGTGACCGCGCTGGAGCGGCGGGCGGTGGCCGGGGCGGAGGGGGCGAACGGGACCGACCCGGCGGATGGCCCGGCGGAGGGCCCGTCCGAGGTCACGCTCACCCTGGGCGACGGCGGGCGGCTGACCGTGGACGAGGTGCTGTACGCCACCGGGCGTGCCCCGCGCACGGCCGACGTCGGCCTGGAGCAGGTCGGTCTGCATCCCGGCAACTGGCTCGACGTGGACGACAGCTGCACCGTGCTCGGCGTCGACGGCGCGTGGCTGTACGCGGCCGGGGACGTCAACCACCGGGCGCTGCTCACCCATCAGGGCAAGTACCAGGCGCGGATCACCGGCGCGGCGATCGTCGCCCGCGCCCAGGCGCGCCCGCTGGACACCGAGCGCTGGGGCGCGCACGCCGCGTCCGCCGACAGTGCCGGCGCGCCCCAGGTGGTCTTCACCCAACCGGAGGTCGCCGCCGTCGGTCTGACCCTCGACGCTGCCGAACGGGCCGGACTGCGGGTCAAGGCGATCGACCACGACCTCGGCGCGGTCGCCGGGGCCTCGCTCTACGGCGACGACTACCGCGGCCGGGCCCGGGTCGTCTTCGACCTGGACCGGGAGGTGCTGGTCGGCGCGACCTTCGTCGGCCCCGGCGTCTCGGAACTGCTGCACTCGGCGACGATCGCGGTGGTCGGCGAGGTGCCCATCGACCGGCTGTGGCACGCGGTGCCCGCCTATCCGACGATCAGCGAGGTCTGGCTGCGGCTGCTGGAGGGCTGCCGGGGCTGACGGCGACGGGGCCGACGGCGGTCGGCGGCGGTCGGCGGCAACCCGACGGAGCGGTGCCCGGGCGTCCCGGGCACCGCTCCGTCGGGTGCGCGGTCGGGTGCGACGCCGGGTACGGGGCGGTGCCCGGTGGCGACCCGCCACGGCGCGGCGAGATGTGGCGGGCCCCCGAGGGCGGGACACTGGCCCGGGGAGGGGTGTCCGCGGGGGCCGTTTCGCCGACCGGGTGGTGTGTGGCAATGACCGAGGTGCTGTTGGCCGTCGGGACCGAGAAGGGCCTCTTTCTCGGCCGCAGTCGTGACCGGCTGGACTGGAAGTTCAGCGGGCCGCACTTCCGGATGAACGCGATCTACTCGGTCGCCGTCGACCGCCGCGGCGATCGGACCAGACTGCTGGTGGGCGCCGACAGCAGCCACTGGGGCCCGTCGGTGTGGCGCTCGGACGACCTCGGCGCGAGCTGGTCGGAGCCGTCCACCCCGGCCGTCCGCTTCCCCGAGCGCACGGGCGCCTCGCTGACCCGGGTCTGGCAGCTCCAGCCGGCCGGGCCCGAGGCCCCGGGCGTGGTCTACGCGGGCACCGAACCTGCCGCGCTGTTCCGCTCCGCGGACGGCGGCGAGACCTTCACCCTGGTCGAGTCGCTGTGGGACCACCCGCAGCGCACCGAGTGGGGCGCCGGCTACGGGGGCCAGGGCCTGCACACCGTGCTCTGCGACCCGCGCGACCCGGAACGGCTGCTGGTCGCCGTCTCCAGCGGCGGCGTCTACCGCAGCAAGGACGGCGGCGGCAACTGGGAGCCCTCCAATACCGGTCTGCGGGCCGAGTTCCTGCCGGAGGAGAACCAGTACCCCGAGTTCGGCCAGTGCGTGCACAAGATCGCCCGGGACGCCGTGAACCCGGACCGGCTCTACCTCCAGAACCACGGCGGCGTCTACCGCAGCGACGACGCCGGCGCGAGCTGGCGCTCGATCGCCGAGGGCCTGCCCGCCGACTTCGGCTTCGCGATCGCCGCCCACCCGCACCGCGCCGACACCGCGTACGTGTTCCCGCTCGGCGGCGCCGACGACCGGATTCCGCCGGGCCACCGCTGCCGGGTCTTCCGCACCAACGACGCCGGCGACAGCTGGCAGGCGCTCGCCGAGGGCCTGCCCGGCGAGGACCACTACGGCGTCGTGCTGCGGGACGCGCTGCGCACCGACGACCTCGCGCCGGCCGGCATCTACTTCGGCACCCGGACCGGCGACGTCTACGCCAGCAACGACGAGGGCGGGCACTGGTCGCCGGTGCTCTCCCACCTGCCGGACGTCCTCTGCGTCCGCGCGGCGGTGATCGCGGACTGAGCGGGCCGGGGGCCGCCGACCACCGGGTTCGGGACGGCGGGTTCGGGACGGCGGGTTCGGGGACGGGCGGGGCTCAGGTGTCGTACTCGCCGTCCCAGGGGGCGTGGAAGCCGAGGCCGTCGGGGTAGAGCTCGGCCCAGTCGTCCTCCGTCGCGTCCTCGCCGTGCCGCTCGACGACCAGGCCGAAGCGGCAGCCGTCGACCAGCACCGCGAAGGGCGCGACGGCGATGTCCCCGAACTCCCGCTCCGGCAGCATGTCCAGCCACTCCCGCAGCAGTTCCTCGGCGGCCTTCCCGGCACCGGTGTCGAACTCCTCCGGCGCCGCCTCGATCCGTGAGCCGAGGTGCCGCCCGCCCGCGTCGAACCGGTGCAGCACCGCGTACCACGCCCCGCCGTCGAGGTCGGGCGACCCCTCGGGGACGGCGTAGCAGACGGAGGCGAAGAACTGACCGCCCCGGCAGCGGCCGATGGTGTCGGTGCGGTAGCCGGGCTCGTGGAGGATCGGGACGACGTCGGGAACGCTCATACCGGGAACGCTAGGCGCCGCCACCGACAATTCGGCCACGGCCCTCCCGATTCGCCGCCCCGGCAGGCCGGTTGACCGACAGTCGGTTGATGCCGGCGGATCGTTCACCGAGCATGGCGGACAACAGGGCACACCGAGGGGTGTGCCGAGGCGCGAGGATCGGACGAACGGCGTGGCGCAGGGCGGGAACGACTGGCAGTACGGGTACGGAGCCGACGGGGTCGCGGTGGTGCGGTTCGAGCGGGGCGAACGGGAGGGCCGGCCCTGGGCGGACCGGCTGGAGGTGGTCGACCCGGGCGCGGATCCGGCCGCCCTGGCCGCCTTCGTGCGGACGGAACTGGCGGGCTGGGTGGTCTCCGGCCCGGTCCGGCTCGGGGAGGAACTGGTGCGCCAGGGGGCCGCGGTGCTGCGCCACGGCCACACGATGCACCGGAGCCTCACCGACGCTCCCCCGCCCGGGGGGTGGGCGGGCTGGGCGGACACCCCGCTCCGGGACGGATTCCGCACCGTTCCCTGCGACCGTGGGCCCGAGGCGCTCGTGCCCGCCTCCCGGGCGGCCTTCGGCCCCGGCCACCCCGACCACCGCCCGGACGAGGGCCAGGACGATCGGTCCTCGGTGCGGAGGCTCGCCGAACTGCTCTCCGGGCAGGTGATAGGCCCCGTGCTGCCGGCCAGCACCCTGGTCGTGGACGGTACCGACCGGGTGGTGGCCGGTGCCGTGCTCACCGACTGGGACGGCCTGCCCTGGATCGCCCATGTGTTCCGCCACCCGTCGCACGGCTACCCCGGTCTCGGCCGCGACCTGCTGCGCCGGGTCGTCGCCGAGGTCGCCGCCGGTGGCGCCGCCCGGATCGGCCTGGCCGTGACCGAGGGCAACCGGGCCCGGCAGCTCTACGAGGAGCTGGGTTTCACGACGACGCACAGTTCGCTGACGGTCGTCGTCCCCTGAGTCGCGCGGAGTCGCCCCCGCCGTCCTGGAACCGGCCTCAGGGGCGGGCCAGTTCCAGGACGGCTATCCCGGCCAGCACGGCCGCGCTCGCCGCCATCCGCAGCCGCCCGAGGCGCTCCCGGAAGACCACGGCGGCGATCAGCGCGGCGATCACGATGCTCGTCTCGCGCAGCGCCGCGACGGTGGCGAGGTCCCCCCGGGACTGCGCCCACACCACCAGCCCGTAGGCGGTCAGCGACAGCACTCCGCCGAGCAGCCCGAACGGCACCGCCGGACCGGCCCCGGCCAACAGCCCCGGCCCGCGCCGCACCCGGGCGATCAGTGCCAGGACCGGCCCCTGGAGCAGGAACAGCCAGGCGACGTAGCCGCCGACCGTCCCCGCGTGCCGGACGCCGCCGCCGTCGGACACGGTGTACGCGGCGATCATCACCCCGGTGCCGAGCGCCGCCGCGAGCGCGGGCAGCTGGGCCCGGCCCGGGATCCCCTTGGCGAAGGCCAGCCCGACCAGGCCGCAGGAGATGACGGCCACCCCGAGCAGTTCCCCGGCCCCGGGGGACTCGCCGAGGAGGGCCACCGACAGCACCGCGACCAGCAGCGGCGCCGAACCGCGCGCGATCGGGTACATCTGCCCGAAGTCCCCCAGCTGGTAGGCGCGCAGGAGCAGCAGCTGGGACGTCACCTGCATCGCCACCGAGGCCAGCAGGTACGGCCAGGCGGCGGCCGCCGGGAACGGGTTGAGCAGCACCAGGACCACCGCGCACGCGGTGTACGCGAGGTTGATCAGGGTGAAGCCGACCAGCTTGTCCTGGATCCGGTGCGCCAGCCCGTTCCACACCGCGTGCAGGACGGCGGCGGTCAGAACGGCCACGGGAACGGCGGCGGCTGCCATGGCGGGGCTCCCCTCCGAAGGACGGAACAACAGAACGACGGAACAACAGATCGACGGATCGACGGATCGACGGGCCGGTGGAGCACCGATCGCCGGAATCCGGTTCCACGTTACACTTGATCCATGGAAGAGCATTCCGATTTTTCTCCGCTGGAGTCCCAGCTGGCCGCCCACGTCCGCGCCCGGCTGGGCGAGCTGCGCGGCAGCGAGGAGCGGGTCGCCCAGGTGGTCCTCGCCCGGGGCGCCGATCTGGTCGGCCTCAGCGTGAGCGATGTCGCCGAGCTCGCCGGGACGGCGCCGTCCTCGGTGGTCCGCGCCTGCCAGCGCCTCGGCTTCCGGGGCTACCAGGAGCTGAAGATCGCGGCCGTCCGCCAGGCCCCGGCCCTGGCGCCGGACACGTCCGACACCCGGGACCCGGCGGCCCGCGCCCTCGCCGACACCGTTCGCGCCGCCCGGGAGGCGCTCGACGGGATCACCACGACGCTCGCCGTCGACGAGCTGCGGGCGGCGGCCGAGGCACTGAACGCCGCCGACCACGTCCTCGTCCTCGGCGAGGGGCTCTCCGGCGCGGTGGTCCTGGACGCGGCCTACCGGCTGCGCGCCCTGGGCCTGCGCACCGACGCCCCCGCCGACCCGAGCACCGCGCAACTGGCCGCCGCCCAGCTGACGTCCGCCTCCGCCTGCCTGGCGGTCAGCCACACCGGGGCGACCCGCACCGTGGTCGACGCCGCCCGCCACGCCCGCGGCAACGGCGCCGCGGTGGTGGCGGTCACCAGCTACGCCCGCTCCCCGCTCGGCGAGGCCGCCACCCACACCCTGGTCGCCGGCGGCCAGGACCTGGTCTTCGGGCTGGAGACCACCGCCAGCCGGATCGCCCACCTGACGGTGGTGGACGCGCTGACGCTCACCCTGCTCGCCCTGCGCGGCGCACCGGCGGAACAGGCCCTGCGCCGCTCCGCGGACGTCACCGCCGACCAGATGTACTGACGGCCCGACGCGGCGTCCGGCCGGTGGAACGACGGCCGGGCCCGTCGGTGCCGGTGTGTAGGCTCGCGGGCATGGCAAGGGTGACGCGGGACGACGTGGCGAGGACGGCGGGGACGTCGACGGCGGTCGTGAGTTATGTGATCAACGACGGGCCTCGGCCGGTGGCGGCCGCGACCCGGGCCCGGGTGCTCGCCGCCGTCGAGGAGCTGGGGTACCGGCCGAACCGCGTCGCGCAGGCCATGGCGCGGCGGCGGACCGACCTGATCGGCATGGTCGTGCCGGACGCCCGGCAACCCTTCTTCGCCGAACTCGCGCACACCGTGGAGCGGGCCGCCGCCGAGCGCGGGCGGCTGCTGCTGATCGGCAACTCCGACTACGCCGACGAGCGCGAGGCCCACTACATCCGCGCCTTCCTGGGCATGCAGGTGGACGGCCTGATCCTGGTCACCCAGGACCCGTCCGCCCCCGGCGTCGCCCGGGCGGACGCCCCGGAGGGGACGCCGGTCGTGCTGCTGCACCACCGCGCCGAGAACCGCGCCGAGACCGAGCACGGGATCGCGGTCGTCGCGGACGACGAGGGCGGGGCGCGGGAGGTCGTCGGCCATCTGCTCGGGCACGGCCACGCCACCGTGCACTGCTTCGGCGGCACCTTCTCGCTCAGCCCGAGCGACCCGGTCACCGTCCGCACCGCCGGCTGGGCCGCCGCGCTCACCGAGGCCGGGCTCACCACCGAGGGCCGACTGGTCGGCGCGCCCTTCGACCGCGTCCGCGCGCACCGGGAGGCGCTCGCGCTGCTGGCGCGCGCCGACCGGCCGACGGCCGTCTTCTGCGCGACCGACGATCAGGCGATCGGCCTGTTGCGGGCCGCCGACGACCTCGGCCTGCGGGTGCCGGAGGACCTCGCGGTGGCCGGGTTCGACGACATCGCGGAGGCCGTGATCGCCGGCCCGCCGCTGACCAGCGTGGCCACCGCGCAGGAGGAGATGGCGCGCGCCGCCGTCGACCTGGTGCTCGGTGTGCGCGCCGACGGGGAGCCGGCGCCCACCGCCGGGGCCCGGATGTTCCCGGCCCGGATGGTGGTCCGGCGGTCCTGCGGCTGCACCGGGTCCTGAGCCGGGACCCGGGCAGCGGCAGGGGCCTGGGCTCTACGCGCCGTCCGGAGTGCCGTCCGGAGCTGTGGGCGGAGCACCGCCCGGAGCGCCGTCCGGAGCGGTGGGCGGCCCGGCCATGAGGTGCAGGTTCTCGTGGCCGTCGGGGGCCAGCACCCGGTCGTGGTTGAACGCGGAGATGCCGGCCCAGAACGCACCCCGTTCGAACATCGCCTTCTCGTAGCCCTCGACGGCGGCCTCAAGGGCGGCCGCGGTCGAAGCCTCCCAGCGGGCCGGTGGAGCCAGCACGGGGGCCACCGCGAGCGCGAGTTCGGCGGCGTCCCACATCGCGAGGTTGACGCCCTGCCCGGCGAACGGGGACATCAGGTGCGCCGCGTCCCCGACCAGGGTGACGCCAGGGCGGCGCGACCAGCGCAGGCCGACCGGCAGCATCTCCAGCGGCTGGGTGCGCAGGGTGTCGTCGCAGGCGGCCAGGGCGTCCCGGAACTCCGGTGCCCAGTCGGCGAAGTGCCGGGCGACGGCGGCGCGGGTGCCCGCCGGGTCGTGCGCGGAGAGGCCGGCCACCCGCAGCCAGTCCTCGGGGCTGCGGAAGAAGGCGTAGACGCGGATCCGGCCGTCACTGTTGCGCTGGAGGACCAGGCCCTTGTTGTCGTGGAACGCGAACAGGCTGCCGTTGCCCACGGCGGCGGCGGCCCCAGGGGCGGTCCGGTCCGCGTCGGGGATGCCCAGCTCGACCAGGTTGACGCCGGTGTAGTGCGGCTCCACCGGGGTGAGCAGCGGGCGGACCCGGGAGTGCGCGCCCTCGGCGCCGACCAGCAGGTCGCAGTGCTCGACGGCGCCGTTGTCGAAGTGCAGCCGGTGCCGGCCGTCGCCGAGCGGCTCGGCGCGGTCGAGGCGGTGGCCCCAGCGGACGGCGCCGGGGGCGAGCGAGTCCAGCAGCAGTCCGCGCAGATCGCCCCGGTCGATCTCGGGGCTCTCCCCCGGGTCGGCCCCGCCCGGCGCACCCGATCCGTCCGCGGCGCCAGGAGGACCCGGCGCAGCGGCGGCGTCCGGAGCGGGCCCGGCACCGAAGCCGCGGGGGGCGGCGCCGTGCTTGTCGACGATGCGGAACTCGGCACCCTCGGGCCGGGCCTTCGCCCAGAACTCCTCGGTCAGGCGCGCCTCCTGGACGGCGCGCCGACCGGTGTCGCCGTGCAGGTCGAGGGTCCCGCCCTGGCCGCGGACGTCCCGGTCGGGCTCGCGCTCGTACACGGTGGCGGCGATGCCGTGGACCTGGAGGATCCGGGCGAGGGTGAGGCCGGCGGGGCCGGCGCCGATGACGGCGATCCTCGCGGTCGTTCCGGTCGTTCCGGTCGTTCCGGACCCACCGGTCTCATCGGTCTCACCGGTCGCGCCGGTGCTTGCTGTCGTTCCGGTCATGCTGCGCAGTTCTCCTTCTGGGACGGGGGAGACCGCAATCGGCCGTGACGCCGTCCCAGTCTGCTGGGCCGGGCGCGCGGGCAGAAGACCGTAATCGGACGGCGCCGGACCGTTCAGACCCCGGCGCGGGTGAGCCGGCGGAGGACGACGGTCACCACCAGGGCGGTGAGCACCAGCAGCAGACCGGCCTCGACCAGCTGGATCGGCACGAGGTGCGAGACCGGGTGGTACTGACCCCAGGAGGTCGGTGCCTCGTTGCAGGCACTGGCCACCTCGAAGCACTCGTCGTCCATCATCCGAGTGCCGTCCGCGCGCACCACGCCGTGCTCCACCAGCCAGGCACCGGCGGGCTTGACGAACCCGCCCATCCTGTTGTTGTAGGGCTGCTCCTCCTCGACCAGTGGCCAGAAGAACGGCCGCCAGGCGACCATCACCGCCTGGGCGAGTGCCACCACCACCCCGCTGACCAGCACGGCGGCGACGGTGCGCCGCAGCAGCTGCCCCACCAGCACGCCGAGGGCCAGGCCGAACAGCGACCAGGCGACCGGGGCGAGGCCCAGCACCGGGTAGGTGAAGCCCTGGAACGGGGGGTCGAAGGCCACCGGACCGTGGTAGACGTCCGACCACCACACCCAGCTGGTCAGCGTGGACAGCACGGCGGTCGCCACCAGGACGGTCACGCCGGGGACGGCGAGCCGGGTCAGCAGCCAGCGGCGCGGGGTGACGGACTGGGTCAGGACCAGCCGGACGGTGCCGCGTTCGTACTCCTGGGCGAGCAGCGGCCCGCCGAGGAACATGCCGATCAGCAGCGGGACGGCGGTGACGGCGGGCTGGAGGATGTCGGTGAACATCCGGGTCAGCAGCTCGACCCGGCCGAGCTGCACCCGGCACTCGATCCGTTCCCAGGACGCCGGGGTGTAGCAGGAGGACTGCTGCATGGCCCCGATCCGGTCCTGGATCAGGACGTGCATGGCGACCAGGACGACCGAGACGAGGACGAGCAGGATCGCCACCGACCGGATCGCGGGCCGGTTCTGGTGCAGAACCAGCCACAGCGCTCCGCTCGGCCCGCGCCTGCGGCGGGCCGGGGCGGAGCCGGCGTTCGCGGCCGGCGGGGCGGCCTGGTGGGGCGGGGTCGCCGGGCCGGACAGGGTGCTGGTGCTCATGCGGCGGCCTCGCGATCGGGGGCGGTGGCGGGTGGGGGCAGCGGGGTGCGGAGGTAGGCCAGCAGGAGTTCCTCCAGGCTCGGCCGGACCGACTCCCAAGGCCCGTCGACCGGTTCACCGGTGTGCAGCAGCGCGGTGACCTGGCGGCCCCTGACCCTCCGCTCCACGGCGGCCCCGGCGGGGAGTTCCGCCCCGTCGGCGATGCCGGTGAGCAGCTGATGGCTGTCCAGGATCTCCTCCGGGTCGCCGGACAGCCGGATCCGGCCCGCCTGCACCAGCAGCAAGTGGTCCATGATGCCGTCGAGTTCGGGCAGGATGTGCGAGGAGACCAGGATCGTGGTGCCGCGTTCGGCGGCCTCGGCCATCAGGACGCCCATCAGCTCGTGGCGGGCGAGCGGGTCGAGGTCGGCCATCGGCTCGTCGAGCAGCAGCAGGTCGGCGCGCTTGCCGAGGGCGAGCGCGAGCGCGACCCGGGTGCGCTGGCCCCCGGAGAGCGAGCCGACGCGGGCGTCGAGCCTCAACTCCCCCATCTCGACGACCCGCTGGGCCGCCTCCTCGTCCCAGCCCGGGTTGAGTTCGCGCCCCATGCGCAGCGTCCCCGCCACCGTGAAGGAGGGGTAGAGCGGCTTCTCCTGGGTGACGCAGGCGACCCTGGCCCGCGTCTCCGGGGTGCTCGACGCCTCGCCGAACACCCGCAACTCGCCCTCGGTGGGCTCGATCAGGCGGGCGGCCAGGGTGAGCAGGGTGCTCTTGCCGGCCCCGTTGGCACCGACCACGCCGCAGATCCGGCCGACCGGGACGGTGAACTCGCAGTCGCGCAGCGCCCACCGGTCGCGCCCGTAGCGCTTGCCGAGTCCCACGGCCTCGATGGCCGGCGTCCCGCCGGACGGTGTGCTGTCGGACGGCATGCCGTCCGACAGCCCGGATATCGTCTGCTTCGCCGCTGTCACGTCTGTCGCGTCTGTCATGCGGCCCCCACCCTCTCTGTTCTACGCGGCCGGATCCGCCGGCCCGGTGCTCCCGGCGCTACCGGTACTTCCCGCACCACCGGTGCTCCCGGTGACGCCGGTCTCGAAGCGCTGCTCCAGCACGGAGGCCATCAGCGCGGAGATGTCCTCGCGGTCGAGTCCGACCGCGCGGGCCCTCGTCGACCCACTCCACCAGCCCCGCGCGCAGCGGTCCGTCGGCGGCCGCCTCGGGCCGGGCGAGCGAACGCCGGACGAAGGTGCCGAGGCCGGGCCGGGGCTCGACCAGCCCCTCGCGTTCGAGTTCGCGATAGGCCTTCAGCACGGTGTTCGGGTTGATCGCGGTCTGTTCGACCACCTCCCGCGCGGTCGGCAGCTTGTCCCCGGGCTGCAGCACACCGAGTCGCAGCGCCTGCTTGGTCTGCTGCACGATCTGCTGGTAGGTGGAGACTCCGCTGCGCCGCTCGATGCGGTACTCGATCACACCCTCATCACCCTTTCACTAGTTTATTGGTGGAATGGTGGCGGACCACTGCGCCGCGGTCAAGTCCGACCCACCCGGGAGAACGTGCGGGAAGTCCTACGGACGACCGAGCAGCCGCAGGTCACCGTCGTCCACGACCCGGCGGTAGCCGAGCCGCTCGTAGCGGTCGAGCATCCGGAGGGTGTCGGCGATCGCACAGGGCGCCTGCACGCTCGGATCGGCCAGGTCGACGACCACCCACTCCGGGCCTCCCCGCACCGCTCCGGCCGAAAGCGTCCCGGCCGACGGAGCCCCGGCCGAAAGCGTCCCGACCGAGAGCGTCCCGGCCGACGGCGCCCCGATCGAGAGCGTCCCGGCCGACGGTGATTCGACAAGCGGTGGCGACGGCTCGCGGCACACCAGGCCGACCGTGGTCCGCCCGGCCAGTTGCGCGGCGAGGCGGTTGGAGGCGGCGACGGTGGCACCGTCGGGTATCCGGGCGAGCATCGCGCGGGCCCGCTCCAGTCGGGGCGAGGTCCCCCAGGCCCCGGGAGCGACGAGTTCGTGCAGCGGGTAGACCGGCAGTGTCACCAGGGCGACCAGGCCGGCCACCGCCAGTGCGCGACGAGCCCGGCGGACGGCCGTCCGGTCCGGCCCGGCCTCCCGGCCCCTCGTGAGCACCCGGTCCGGCCCCGCGAAGGCTCCGGTCCGCCGCACGGCATCCACCAGAGCCGCCATCAGCAGCGGCATCAGCACCGCACTGTAGTGGTAACTCACACCCCAGTAGTGCGAGTTGTCGGCGGCCAGCCGCCAGCCCAGGGTGGGCACGCAGAGCAGGACCAGCGGCGACCGAAGCCCCAGGAAGCCGGCTGTCGCGGCCGCCAGCCCGAGCAGCAGCCACTTCAGCGGCGGCCAGACCAGCCGCCCCGCGACCTCCCAGGGCGCGCCCGCCGCCTCCCGCGTACCCATCTGGCCCCAGTAGTCGAAGCCCCCGTCCGGATTGAACGACGGCAGCACCACCAGCACGGTCAGCGCGGTCGCCGCGAGCCCGAACACCGCCGCCCCGAAGCCCAGCGCCCTGGTCCCGCTGCCCTTCCCCGCCCGGACGAAGACCAGTGCGCCGACCGCGGCCACGGTGAGCCCGAGGTCCTCCTTGACCAGGACCAGCGGCAGGGCCCAGAGCACCGCCGCGACCGGCCAGCCCCGGCCGAGCGCGGTGGCGGCGAAGGCCAGCAGCGGCACCGCGAACGCGATCTCGTGGAAGTCGTCGGCCACCGCCTCGACGATCCCCCAGGAGGCCCCGGTCAGCACGCCGACCAGCACGGCCAGCCTCGGGCCGCCCACCTCGAAGGCCCACCGGGCGAGCGGTACGACGGCCAGCGCCATCAGCACCGCCTGCGCCAGCAGCAGCGTGACGGCACTCGGGGACAGCCGGTACAGCGGGGCGAGAGTGGCGAGCAGCGGGTGGAAGTGGTCGCCGAGCAGCTGGTAGCCGGGGCCCTTGAGCAGCACCACCGGCGCCTCCCCATGGGCGTAGGCGCGCACCGCCTGCTCGAAGATGCCCAGGTCGTAGGCCTGGGTCAGCATCCGCCGGTGCCGGTTGACGGCGACGCAGGCGTAGAGCGCGGCGAACAGCCCGGCCAGCCCCCAGGACAGCGGCCGGGGCCGCCGGAGGACATGGAGCATCCACATGAGTAAACCACCCTTTCACTACTCAATTAGTGAAAGGGTGGTGGAACCCCGCGGCAGCCGTCAACCCCGACCGCCGCCGGGCGGGGGCTTTCCCGCCCCCGAACCGGGGGTCAACCCCCCTACCGGAAAGGGGGCTTGTCCGGTTCTCCGACCCCGGGCCGGGCACCAGACTTCCTGCCATGAGCCCAGAGCCCACGACGCTTGCCCCGCCCGCACCAGTCACTACGGTCACCAGCGCCACCACGGCCGGGCGGGAGCGGGAGGGCAGCGACTTCGCCCAGCTGGCCCGCCGGATCACCGAGGAGGGACTGCTCGACCGGCGCCCCGGTTACTACACCGCGCGCATCGGTCTCACCCTCGCGGCGTTCGCCGGCGGCTGGTACGCCCTGTTCGCCCTGGGCGACACCTGGCTGCAACTCGCCCTGGCCGCCGGCATGTCCGTCGTGTTCACCCAACTCGGGCTGCTCGCCCACGACCTGGCGCACCGTCAAGTATTCACCGGGCGCCGGGCGAGCGAGACCGGCGGGCGGATCGTCGCCAACCTGCTGATGGGTATGAGCTACGGCTGGTGGATGAGCAAGCACACCCGCCACCACGCCAACCCCAACCACGAGGGCCGGGACCCGGACGTCTCCCCCGACATCGTGGTGTGGTCCCAGCAGCAGGCCCGGGAGTCACGCGGGGCCGCCCGGTTCATCGGCCGCCGACTGGCCTACCTCTTCGTCCCGCTGCTGTGCCTGGAGGGCCTCAACCTCAGCTGGAACAGCTTCCGCGCGCTGCGCAGCCCCGGCATGAAGCGCCCCCGACTGGAGGGCTCCCTGCTGGTCCTCCACTTCGCGGCCTACCTCGGGGTCGTCCTCGCCGCCCTCCCCGCCGGAAAGGCGATCGCCTTCCTCGCCGTCCACCAGGCGTTGCTGGGCATCCTCCTGGGCTGCGTCTTCGCGCCCAACCACAAGGGCATGCTGATGGTGACCCCGGAGATGCGGCTGGACTTCCTCCGCCGCCAGGTGCTGACCTCGCGCAACGTCCGCGGCAACCCGGTGCTCGACACCCTGATGGGTGGCCTCAACTACCAGATCGAGCACCACCTCCTCCCCAGCATGCCGACCCCCGCCCTCCCCCGGGCCGCCCGGATCACCCGCCGGTTCTGCGCGGAGAAGGGCATCCCGTACTACGAGACCGGGCTGCTCCGCTCCTACCGGGAGATCTTCACCCACCTCCACCGCACCGGCGAGCCGCTGCGCGCGGACCACTGACCCGCCGGACCACTCCCCACCGGGGCACTGCCCACCGGGGCGCACCGGCGGCGAGCGCCGCCGCGGATCAGACGAGTTCGGCGGCCAGCAGGTCCATCAGCAGATTGTCGTGCCAGGTGCCGTCGGAGCCGCGCTCGTACTGGCGCATCACCCCCACCGGACGGAAGCCGACCTTCTCGTAGCAGCGGATCGCCGCCGCGTTGTCCGCCGCCGGGTCGATGATCAGCCGGTGGTAGTGGTGGTCGTCGACGAGGTGGCGGGCCAGCGTGCGGACGGCGTCGGTGCCGTGGCCGCGGCCGTGGTGGGCCGGGTCGAGGTAGATGTCCATCCCGGCGTGGCGGTACTCGTCGTCGTTCTCGGCGTACCACTGGACCGCGCCGACGACCCGGCCCCCGACCTCGATCACGAAGGTCTCGGTGCCGGGCTCGGCGAGGTCGGTGGTGACGGCGTCGGTGAGGTCGTCACCACCGCGCCAGCGGGCGTAGACCTCGGGGGTGCGGCGGATGGCGACCAGGGCCGGGATGTCCTCGGCCGAGGCCGGGCGGAGTGTGACGTGCGCGCCGTGCAGATTCGTCCCCATAACAGCGGATGCTTCCATGGAACGCCGCATTCGGCGAGCCGTTATCGCTTTGCACGCACCCCGTCCCACCAGCCATGATTCGCCCTCGTGATACGTCTGCTGATCATCCTCCTGGCCTTCGTGGCCTACCTCGTCTACCGCTTCCTCCGGCGGCGCAACCATCTGAAGTGGGCCCGGGAGGGCTTCGACCCGGCGGCGTACGGCATGCCGCCGCGCGAGCGGCTCGACCCGACCCGGTCCGGCCCGCCGACCCCGCTGGAGCAGCGCGAGCGCTCGCAGGCGATCGCCGAGGCCGCCTGGGCCGGGGACTGGCGCCCGGCGGCCGCGTACGTCGCCGAGGCCGGGGACCACTGGGACGAGCGCTGGTCCCGGCTCGGCCTGCTGGCGGCGGTCGCGGCCGAGGGGGACGGCTGGCTGACCGCCTGGCGCGCCGCCGAGCCGGGCGACTGCGACGCCGCCACCCTGGAGGCCAAGCTGATGGTGCACCGCGCCTGGGAGGTGCGCGGCTCCGGCTACCGGGACGAGGTCGGTGACGACGCGATCAACAGCTTCATCGAGCTGCTGCCGGCCGCGATCGAGGCCGCCCGCCGGGCCGCGCTGCTGGATCCGGCGAACCCCGGCCCGTGGGTGGTGATCGTGACGGCGGCGCGCGGGGCGCAGTTCACCCCGGAGCAGTTCCAGGAGGCGTGGGACGAGCTGCTGAAGCGCGCCTGGTACCACTACGACGGCCACTGGCAGGCCATGCAGTACTGGTGCGCCAAGTGGTTCGGGTCGAACGACAAGATGATGGCCTTCGCCGAGCGCACCATGGACTCGGCCCCGCCCGGGAGCCCGCTGGGCGGGATCTACCTGCACGCGCTCGCCGAGTTGGAGGAGCGCCGCAGCATCACCGGCACGCTGGCCGCGGACCGGACCAGGTGGCGGATCGACAACCTCGCCGCCCAGCTGCGCCGGGTCCGTCCGGACGACGAGCGGATGCCGCAGCTGCGGCACCTGCTGGCGCACTTCGCCGGCGAGGTGGAGTCGTACGAGGTGGCGCTGGAGCAGTTCCGGGCGATCGGCCCCTGGTGCGGGGCGCAGCCGTGGCGCAAGCAGCACGACCCGGTGGCGGCGTTCGACCTGGCCCGCGCCCTCGCGGTGAAGCGGGCCAAGGCCGAACCACTGGCGGCCGAGCTGCGCCCGGAGAAGAACGCCGACGTGCGGCACGGCCACCCGTAACGCGTCGCCCCCGTCGCCTCCCCGTCGCCCGGTGCCGCGCGCCCGGGTAACGGANNGGCGTTTCCCCCAGCAAGGACGGCGGCCCTCCCCAGCGCGCCGGAGGGCCCGTCGCGGCGAAGATCAACTCATCGAACGCCGAGGTCATCGGCGTTCCGTCGGGTTGAGGAGTGATCACAACGATGGCAGGCAACAAGCGGATCGGGCGGCGCGGGCTGCTGGCGGCGACGGCGGCACTGGCCGCGGCGGCGGTGCTGGCCCCGTGGCGGCGGTTGCCGCGCCGGTGACCCCGGCGGCGGCCGCCGCCACGGCCGCGGACCCGGCGCAGGCCCAGCGCTCCGCCGTGGTGCGGGCGCTGGAGGGCGTCGCCCAGCCGCTGCGGACCACCGAACCGGGCGGCCGCACCGCGGATCTGCGGGCCCTGGGCGCGATGATCGGCGACGCCCGGGTGGTCGGCCTCGGCGAGGCCACCCACGGTTCGCACGAGTTCTTCGCGATGAAGCAGCGGCTGTTCCGCTACCTCGTCGAGGAGAAGGGCTTCACCACCTTCGCCCTGGAGACCAGCTGGAGCAGCGGTCTGCAGGTCGAGGAGTACATCCAGGGCGGCCCGGGCGACGCGCGGCAGGTGGTCAAGGACGCCCTGGGCGGCAGCCCGTGGGACCGTGAGGAGTTCGCCGACCTGATCGCCTGGATGCGCTCCTACAACCGGAGCCACCCGCGGAACCCGGTCCACTTCCTGGGCGACGACATCGGCGCCCCGAGGCTCGGCGACCGGATCTTCGAACGGGTCGCCTCCTACCTGCGCGAGGCCCGGCCGGACGCGCTCCCGCAGCTCGACGGGCTCTACGCCGGGCTGCGGCCGTTCGACGACACCATGGCGTACCTGAAGAAGCCGGTCGCCGAGCGCCGGGAGAACGCCGCCAAGGCGCGGCAGGCCCTCGACCTGGTCACCGCGAGCGGTACCGGCGGGGACGCCCACGCGTGGGCCGTGCAGCACGCCAGGAACATCGCCGACACCTTCGACTTCGCCGCACTGGACCTCGCCGACCCGGCCTCCGTCTCCGCCGCGGAGCAGCTGCGCGACCGGGCGATGGCGGACAACACCGCCTGGTGGGAGCGCCGGACCGGTGGCAAGGTGCTGCTCTCGGCGCACAACGGGCACGCCGGCTACCTGGCCACCGACACCTTCCTCTACCCCGAGCCGCAGGGGTCCCACCTGCGGGACACCTACGGCCGCGACTACGTGGCCATCGGCTTCACCTTCGACGGCGGCTCCTTCCTCACCAACGACGGGATCCTGACCGACGCCTGGAAGACCGTCACCGTCCCGCCGGCCACGCCGGACATGAACGAGCACACCCTCGACCGGGTCCGCTACCGGGACTACTACGTCGATCTGCGCACCGCCCCCCGGGCGGCCCGCGACTGGCTGAACGTCTCCCGCCCCACCTACGAGGCCGGGTCGGTCTACCGCACCGACCCCCAGCCGCAGTTGGCGATCGGCCGGGCCTATGACGTCCTGATCCACCTGAACCAGGTCACCCAGGCCCGCATGTTCTGACCGCCCGGGGCGTGACGGCGGGGGCGGGCCCGACGACCGGGTCCGCCCCCGTCGTCACGCCCTTGCCGTCACGCCCCCTCGCCACGCGCTCGTCGCCACGCCCCGTCGTCACGCCCTCGTCGCCACGCCCCGTCGTCACGCCCCCGTCGGGCCGGTCAGGCCACCGCCTCCGCCGCCGCCCGGCCCGCCGCGCGGCCGGAGAACAGGCAGCCGCCGAGGAAGGTGCCCTCCAGGGCGTTGTAGCCGTGGACGCCCCCGCCGCCGAACCCGGCGACCTCCCCCGCCGCGTACAGGCCGTCGACGGGCCGCCCGTCGAGCCCGAGGGCGCGGGAGTCGAGGTCGGTCTGGATGCCGCCGAGGGTCTTCCGGGTCAGGACGTGCAGCTTGACGCCGATCAGCGGACCCGCCGCCGGGTCGAGGACGCGGTGCGGGGCGGAGGTGCGGCTGAGCCGGTCGCCGAGGTAGCGGCGGGAGTTGCGGATGCCCTGGATCTGGGCGTCCTTGCTGAAGGGGTTGGCGATCTGGAGGTCCCGGGCCTCGATCTGGGCCCTCAGCACGGCCGGGTCGAGCAGCGGCTCCTCGGTCAGGCCGTTCATCTTCGCCACCAGCTCCTCCAGGGTGGCGGCGACGACGAAGTCCGCGCCGTTCCGCTTGAACGCCTCCACCGGCCGGGGTGCCCCGCTGCCGAGGAGGCGCTCGCGCAGGACGGCCTTGCGGTCGCCGCTGGTGAGGTCGGGGTTCTGCTCCGAGCCCGACAGCGCGAACTCCTTCTCGATCATCCGCTGGGTGAGGACGAACCACGAGTGGTCGTACCGCGCGATGTCCTCGGTGGTGCGGAGGTGCCTGAGCGTGCCCAGGGTGTCGTAGCCGGGCAGGCAGGGCTCCGGCAGGCGCCGGCCGAGGGCGTCGAACCACAGCGGCGACGGGCCCGGGAGGATGCGGATCGCGTGTCCGGGCCAGATCGGGTCCCAGTTCCGGATGCCCTCGGTGTAGTGCCACATGCGGTCGCGGTTGACCAGCCGCACCCCCGCGGCGGCGCTGATGTCGAGCATCCGCCCGTCCACGTACGCCGGAACGCCCGTGATCATGTTCTTCGGGGGCGTGCCCATGCGCTCCGGCCAGTGGCGGCGCACGAGTTCGTGGTCGCCGCCGATGCCGCCGGTGGTGACGATCACGGCCTGGGCGGTGAGTTGGAACTCCCCGACCGGCTCCCGGTTGGAGGCGGCGCCGCGCGGTGCGGGGTCCGCCGCCAGCAGGGTGCCCCGCACGCCCGTCACCGCCCCGTCCCGGACCACCAACTCGTCGACCCGGTGGCGGTGGTGGAAGGTGAGCAGGCCGGCGGCGGCGGCCTGCCGGGCGTCCTGCACGAACGGGCCGACCACCCCGGTGCCGGTGCCCCAGGGGACGTGGAAGCGCGGCACGGAGTTGCCGTGGCCGTCCGCGCGGAGGTCGCCGCGCTCGGCCCAGCCCACCAGCGGTGTCAGTTTGATACCGCGCTCCGTGATCCAGGCGCGCTTCTCCCCGGCGGCGAAGTCCACGTAGGCGCGGGCCCAGCGCACCGCCCAGGAGTCCTCGTCGTCGAGGCGGTCGAAGCGGGCGCTGCCGCTCCAGTCGTTCCACGCCAGCTCGACGGAGTCCTTCACGCCGAGGCGCCGCTGTTCGGGCGAGTCCACCAGGAAGAGCCCGCCGAAGGACCAGTGGGCCTGGCCGCCGAGGTTGGCAGCACTCTCCTGGTCCAGCAGCGCGACCCGTCGGCCCCGCGCGGTGAGCTCGCGCGCCGCGACGAGCCCGGCGAGGCCGGCTCCGACCACGATGACATCGGCGTCCATGACAGCACTCCATCCTTCGGGCGACCGGCCGGACCGGCCGGGGACACAGGGAAGACAAGGGCGAGGGGGAAGGCAGGGTGCGCCCGTCAGCGGGGTCCGTCGGCGGACAGCAGGGCGAGCAGCAGCTGCCGGAGCCAGGCCCGGGCGTGCTCGACGTCGCGGTCCAGCAGGAGCTGGGTGGTGACACCGTCGTAGGCGGCGATCACCGCGTGGGCCGCGCCCTCGGCACCCCCCAGCACCTCGGGCAGCGGGCGCTCGGCAGCCACCTCGGCCAGCCGTTCGGCGATCAGTTCGCGCAGCCGCCGACGGTGCTCCAGCAGCGTCCGCGCGGTCCGGGGGTCCCTGGCGGCGGCGACGAGGAAGTCCGTCTTGATCAGCAGCCAGTCGCGCTCCAGCAGCAGCACCCCGGTCACCCGCTCGACCAGCGAGGCCACGTCGGTGTCCCCGGCCCCCGCCGCGAGCGCCCCGGTGACCTGGGCGGCGATCAGCTCGGCCCGCTCCTCGTACAGGACGAAGAACAGCTCCTCCAGGGTGTCGAAGTTCGAGTAGAACGCTCCCCGGCTGTACCCCGCGGCCTCGCAGACCTCCTCGATCGACACCCGGCCGAACCCCTTGGCCGCGAACACGCCGAACGCGGCCTCCAGCAGCCGGGCCCTCGTCCGCGCCCTGCGCGCGGTCACCCGGACGCCGCCGGGCCCGGGTGCCGCATCCGTCGTCGCCACAGCCCCACCTCGATACATCACCGCATCGGATACACCGGTGTATCCGCCGCCACCGTAGCGGAGACCCGGCCGGGTCCGATACACCCGCGCGGCGCCGCTTTCCCGCGCCGCCGCACCGGCACACCGGGTGCTCCGGTGGCCGGGGCCGGAATCCGTCGGAAGAATTTCCCGACCGGCTGTCGAAACGGACGCCCTCCGTTCGACGCAGGGGTGAGCGGCGGGGAGAAGCCCCGCCCGCACCGACGAGGAGTGAGTACCATGCCGCGCTTCATGAGCCTGATCCGCATCGACGAGCAGCAGTCCCAGAACTTCGAGATGGACCCCGCGTTCGAGGAGCGGATGGGGGCGCTGTTCGCGGAGATCACCAAGGCCGGGGTGATGCTGGAGACCGCCGGACTGCTGCCCACCAAGGAGGGCACCCGGCTGCTCTGGGAGGGCGGCAAGGTGAGCTGCACCGACGGACCGTTCACCGAGACCAAGGAGGTCGTGGGCGGCTACGCGATCCTCCAGTGCAAGGACATGGCCGAGGCCGTCGAGTGGACCCGGCGCTTCCTGGAGGTCCACCCGGGGAGCTGGACGGTCGGCGCCGAGCTGCGGCAGATCGACGAGGCCGCCACGCCGCCGGAGGCGTGACGGGCAGACGGTTTGCCCCCTCGGGCGGCGGCTGCTCTGATGGGTGATCGTGACGGAGCGCGACGCGGGTGCGACGGAGACCCCGGCGGTGGAGACCGCCGGGACAGCCGCCGCCGGGCCAGGCACGGCCGGGACGGGCACGGCCAGGACGGACCCGGCCAGGACGGTCGAGGCCGTGTTCAGGATCGAGTCCGCCCGGATCATCGCGGGGGTCACCCGGATCGTGCGCGACGTCGGCATCGCCGAGGAGCTGGCGCAGGACGCGCTGGTCGCCGCCCTGGAGCAATGGCCCGTCGCGGGCGTTCCGGACCGTCCGGGCGCCTGGCTCATGGCCACCGCCAAGCACCGCGCGGTCGACCTGGTCCGCCGCCGGGAGACGTACGCCCGCAAGCTCGCCGAGGTCGGGCGGGCGCTGGAGGACGTCCCGCCGCCCGAGCCGGCCGGGCCGGACGACATCGACGACGACCTGCTGCGGCTGATCTTCACCGTCTGCCACCCGGTGCTGTCCGCCGAGGCCCGGATCGCGCTGACGCTGCGGCTGCTCGGCGGGCTCACCACGGCGGAGATCGCCCGGGCCGTGCTCTCCTCGGAGCCGACGGTCGCCCAGCGGATCGTCCGCGCCAAGCGGACGCTGGCGCAGGCCCGGATACCGTTCGAGGTCCCGTACGGGGCGGAGCGGGCGGCCCGGCTCTCCTCCGTCCTGGAGGTCATCTATCTGATCTTCAACGAGGGGTACTCGGCCACCGCCGGGGACGACCTGCTCCGGCCGGCGCTCTGCGAGGACGCGCTGCGCCTCGCCCGGGTCCTGGCCGCGCTGATGCCCGGGGAGCCCGAGGCGCACGGGCTGGCGGCGCTGCTGGAGCTCCAGGCCTCCCGGACGGCGGCCCGCACCGGCCCCGACGGCCGACCCGTGCTGCTCGCCGACCAGAACCGGGCCCGCTGGGACCGGCTGCTGATCCGGCGCGGGCTCGCCGCCCTGCTGCGGGCGGGCACCGGCCCGTACTCGGTCCAGGCCGCAATCGCCGCCTGCCATGCGCGGGCCCCGCGCTACGAGGACACCGACTGGCACACCATCGCCGCCCTCTACCGGCGGCTGATGGCGCTGACCCCGTCCCCGGTGGTCGAGCTCAACCGGGCCGTGGCGCTGTCGATGGCCGAGGGTCCGGCGGTCGCGCTGGAGGTGGTGGACGCGTTGGCCGAGGAGCCGGCGCTGCGCGGGTACCACCTGCTGCCCAGCGTCCGCGGGGACCTGCTGGCCCGGCTGGGGCGGGGGGCGGAGGCGCGGGCGGAGTTCGAGCGGGCAGCGGGGCTGACCCGTAACGAACGGGAGCGGGAGCTGCTGCTCGCCCGTGCGACGGAGGCGGCCCCGGCCGAGGGCTGAGGGTAGCCGGTCACGAGCAGGGCGGGACGGGGCGGGCGGAAGCCGGGTACCGAGGACGACGGGGGTGTCCTCGGTACCCGGCGGCTCGAAGGGCGGACGACTCGCGGACGGTCCGGGGAGCGCCGCCCGGCTCAGAGGGCGTCGTCGAGACGGAGGCGGGCGCTGACCTGGCCGAGGCCGTCGGCGAGGACGGCGAGCTGCTCCCGGCTGAGCACGTCGATCAGCAGTTCGCGGACCAGCGCGACATGGCCGGGGGCGGCCTCCCGCAGCATCTCCCGGCCCTGCTCGGTGAGTTCGGCGAAGACGCCGCGCACATCGCTCGGGCAGGAGCGCCGGCCGACCAGCCCCATCTTCTCCAACTGGGTGACCTGGTAGGTCAGACCGCTCTTGGAGGTGACGAGCTTGTCCGCCAGTTCGGTCATGCGCAGCGAGCCGGCCGGGGCGGCGGAGAGGTGGACGAGGATCTCGTACTGGGTGTGGGAGAGACCGGAATCCTCCTTGAGCTGGCGTTCCAGGCGGCGGTTGAGGAGGTTGCTCGCGGTGACGAAGCTCCGCCAGGCAGCCATCTCCTCCTCGTCGAGCCACCGGGGCTCGTACGGGGAGGCGGCGGAGGGGGGCGCCGAAGGTGCGGACGAGGTGGAGGGCATGGGGTGATCGTACTCCTATTGTTCAAATTCGAACGAAGGTGTACGGTCGAATCCGTGCAGAGTTCAAATTTGAACTACCTGCCCGGACCGCCTTCCACGGAGCACCCCGAGCACCCCGAGGGCCGGAGGAGAAGAACCGCCATGAGTACCGCCGCAACCGGCCGCATGCCCGCCCTCTACCTGTCGCACGGCGCGCCGCCGCTCGCCGACGACCCCGTCTGGCCCGGTCAGCTGGCCGCCTGGTCCGCCGACCTGCCCCGGCCCAGGGCGATCCTGATGGTGTCCGCGCACTGGGAGGAGGCCCCGCTCGCACTCGGTGCCGTCACCACCGTGCCACTCGTGTACGACTTCTGGGGCTTCCCCGAGCACTACTACCGCGTCCAGTACGCCGCCCCCGGCGCACCGGAGCTCGCCGACCGGGTGCGAAAGCTGCTGCGCGCCCCCGGCACCCCGGTCCAGGACATCCCCGACCGGGGCCTCGACCACGGCGCCTACGTCCCGCTGGTGGAGATGTTCCCGGAGGCCGACATCCCCGTCCTCCAGGTCTCCATGCCGACCCTCGACCCGCAGCGGCTGCTGGAGATCGGCCGCCGGCTCGCCCCGCTGCGCGACGAGGGCGTGCTGATCGTCGGCAGCGGCTTCTTCACCCACAACCTTCGGGCGCTCAGCCGCGACGGCCGGATCACCTCGGTGATGGCCGAGTTCGACGACTGGGGCCGGCGGGCGCTGGAGGCCCAGGACCTCGACGCGCTGCTCGACTTCGAGGAGAAGGCACCGGCCGGCCGGCTCGCCCACCCCCGGACGGAGCACTTCGCCCCGCTGTTCGTCACCCTCGGTGCCGCCGAAGGTGAACTGGGCCGCCAGCGCACCGTGATCGACGGCTTCTGGATGGGCCTGGCGAAGCGCTCGATCCAGGTCGGCTGACCCGGCCGGGCGCGGGCAGGAGCGGGCGCGGCCAGGTACGCGGCGGGAAGCGCGGGCGCGGGCGCGCGCCGGTCACAGGGCGCAGCAGGTGAAGCGCTCGCCGATGTGCTCGGGCTGCTCGATCTCGTCGACGAGCACGAGCGCGTAGTCCGGCACCGAGATCCGGCTCTCCCCCCGGGCGTCGGTGAGGAGTTGCTCCAACCCGGTGCGGTACCGGCCGGTGCGCTCCCCCGGCCCGAGCCGGGCGGCCGGACTGAGCACCGTCCAGCGCACGTCCGCCACCGTCCGGAGGTAGTCCAGGGCCTCGCCGTGCGCGTGCATGATCTGCCGCACCTGCTCCGGCAGCCCCGGGGCGTCCCAGACCCGGACGCCGGGCGCGGTCTCCAGGCTGCCCGCGCCGCCGACCACGATCAACCGGGGTGCCCCGCCGCCGAGTTCGCGCAGCCCCTCGACCAGCGCACGGGCCGCCGGGCCGATCAGCGTCAGGTGCCCCGGGCCGTCGCCACCGCCCACCGCGCTCACCAGGACGTCCTGTCCGGCCGCGACCCCGGCCACGTCCGCCGGGTCGAGCACGTCGCCGGCCACGACGGTCACCCCGCCCGGCCGGACCGGGCCGGCGTGACGGGCGACGTCGAAGCGGGACGGGTCCCGGACGACGGCCGTCACCCGGTGGCCGCGCGCGGCGGCCTCCGCGAGGACGGCGCTGCCGACGGTGCCGTTGGCGCCGAACACGGCGATGCTGGCCATGGGGTACCTGCCTGTTCTCCGGGGCCGGACCAGTTCCTCGCCGACCGGGTGGGGGTCCGGGGCCAGCAGTAGCACCCGGGGCGGGCGCGGACCCCGTGGACACGCGGGGCGGGTGAGGCACGTGCGGCGGTGGATGGTGAGGCCCCGGCGGCAGTGGGGGCATGAGACGGTGGGGCGATGACCGACCATCGGATGAACGGCGCCGACGTCCGGGCCGCGCTCGGCGGGGCGACGGCCGTGCTGGGGCCCGCAGCAGTAAGCGGCGCGGACTGGGACGCGCCCGCCGGGCCACTGGAGTGGAGCTGCCGGGACACCGCCGCCCACATCGCCCACGACCTGCTCGCCTACGCGGGACAGCTCGCCGCCCGGCCCACCGACCGCTATCTGCCGCTGGACCTCACGGTGCACCCGGACGCCGGACCGGCCGAGGTGCTCACGGTGGTCACGGCCGCCGCGCAGCTGCTGGCCACCGCCCTGGACGCGGCGCCGCCCGAACTGCGGGCCTGGCACTACGGGCCGTGCGACCCGGCCGGTTTCGCCGCGATGGGCGTCGCCGAGACCCTGCTGCACACCCATGACATCACCCTCGGGCTGGGCCTGGACTGGCGGCCCCCGGAGCGGCTCGCGGCGGCGACGCTCGCCCGGCTCTTCCCCGACGCACCCGCCGGGGCGCCGGTGGACGTACTGCTCTGGTGCACCGGCCGGGGCGAGCTCGACGGCCGCCCGCGCCGGACCTCGTGGACCTGGCGGGCGGCCGTCGAATAGCCGTTGCGTCGGCCGCTCAGGCGGTGGCGGCCCGCTCGGCGGCGCTGCGCACCACGCAGAGCTCGTTGCCCTCGATGTCGGTGAGGGTCACCCAGCCCGCGCCGTCGGGCCGGCGGTGGTCCTCGAACGGCTTCGCGCCCAGGGCGATCAGGCGCTCCACCTCCTCGTCCCGGGTGCGGTCCTTCGGCACGAGGTCGAGGTGGACCCGGTTCTTGACCTCCTTGCCCTCCTCGACCCGGATGAAGAGCAGGGAGACGCCCTCCGAGTTGACCTCGATCTCCGGGTCACCGGGGACGTCGTCCTCGCCCAGGGCACCGTCCAGCACCTCCGCCCAGAACACCGCGAGGGTGTGGGGGTCGGCGCAGTCGAACGTCACATGTTGCACAAGAGAAGCCATGCGCCCACTGTGACCCGTCGGACCCGTCCCGTCCAACCGGGTTTCGCGGCCGCCGGCGGTGTCCGGCGGCCGGCTCCGGGGAGCCTGCTTCCGGGGCCTACTTGAGGCCCTCCCAGCCCCAGCGCGGGGTGGGGCCCGGGTCCCCGAGGTCGGTGCCGGCCGGCGAGGCCGAGACGTCCTTGGCGATCCGGGTGCCCCAGTCGAAGTACTCCAGGACACGCCGGCGCAGCAGTTCGCCCTCGGGGAGCTCCTTGTGCACGGCCTCGGCCATCAGCTCCATCCACCGGGTGCGCTGCTCCTCGGTGATGGCGAGGCCGAGGTGGGCGCGGAGCAGGGACTGGTGGCCTCCGAGGTCGGTGGTGAAGCGGTCCGGCCCGTCGAAGATCTCGGCCAGCCAGACGGCGACGTGCTCGATGTGAGTGGGCGTGAAGTCGGCGAAGACCGGCGCGAGCAGGGGGTCGGCGAGCACGCCCTGGTAGAAGGTGTTGCTCAGTCTCCGGAGGGCGTCGAGGCCCCCGATCGCGTCGTAGAGGCCGTCGGAACGGTGGTCGGTCATCGGTGTTTCTCCCCGTGCGGATGTCCTTGCGGTCCTGCCGCCCTTCCTAGCAGCGGAACGGAGGCCGCGCCTCCCCCACGGCCCCTGTTCGCCGCCGGCTCACCAAGAGGAAGCCCCCGCTCCGGCTCACGCCCACCGCCAGGAGCCCGCCGTTCACGGAACGGCGCTTGACCTTGCCACCGGCGTCAGGGTCGCAGGCTTGCGGGCATGAACGGAACGACGGGAACGGACGGGGCTGTGGCACAGCGAGGACGGGTGGTGGTGGTCACCGGCGCGGGGACCGGGATCGGGCGGGCGACCGCGTGGGCCTTCGCCGAGCAGGACCCGCGGGCGCGGGTGGTGGCGGTCGGACGACGGGCCGAACCGCTGGCGGGGACGGCGGAGCGGGCACCGGGGCGGATCGTGCCGCTGGTCGCCGACGTCACGGCGCCGGACGGCCCGGAGGCGATCGTACGGGCCGCGCTGGAACGGTTCGGCCGACTGGACGTCCTGGTCAACAACGCGGGCATCGCCCCGCACGCGACGCTCGGCAGCTACACCCCGGAGGGCGTCGGCGCGCTGCTGGCCACCAATCTGACGGCGCCCGTCCTGCTGACCCAGGCCGCGCTGCCCGCGCTCACCGACAGCCGGGGCGTGATCGTCAACGTCAGCACGGCCGTCGGCCTGCGCGGCTGGCCCAGCAACTCCGTCTACGCCGCGAGCAAGGCCGCCGTCGACACCCTGACCCGCAGCTGGGCGGTGGAACTGGCCCCGCGCGGCATCCGGGTGGTGGCCGTGGCGCCCGGCGCGATCGGGACACCCATCGCCGAGCACGCCGGGATCGGCCCCGAGCAGCGGGCGGCGCTGCGGGCCTGGCAGCTCGCGCACACCCCGCTGGGCCGGATCGGCGAGGCCGCCGAGGTGGCCTGGGCCGTCACCCAACTCGCCGCGCCGCAGGCCTCCTTCGTCACTGGCGTAGTCTTGCCGGTGGACGGGGGCGCCGTGGTCGGATGAGCGCCGGGGGAAGGACGGGGGCCGCGCGGGTGCGGATCGGCGAGCTGGCGCGGGCGACGGGGACCACCGCCCGGGCGCTGCGGCACTACGAGCAGGCCGGACTGATCGGCTCCGGGCGGGCCGCCAACGGCTACCGGGTGTACGAGGAGTCGGCGGTGACCCGGGTGCGCAACATCCGCTCGCTGCTGGAGGCCGGGTTCACCCTGGAGGACGTCCGGCCGTTCCTCGGGTGCCTGGACCAGGAGGCGTTCGGACCGCCGTCGGCCGGCGCGCTGCGGATCGCCCGGGACCGGCTGGCGGTGCTGGAACGCCGGATCGCCGCCCAGGCCGAGACCCGGGACCGGCTCGCCGCGGCGATCGCCGGTGCCGAGGCCGCCGCGGCCGCTACCGGGGCGGTCCCGACCCCTTCCGGGTGACACCCCCGATCGGGGGTGTGCAGGGGGCGGTGGGCGGAGGACAGTGGGCGCATGCAGATTCCACTCTCCGTGATGGACTTCCTCGACCGGGCCGAGCTGGTCTACGGCGACCGGGTCGGCATCGTCGACGAATCGGCCCAACCGGCCGAATCCTGGGGCGATCTGACCTATCGACGGGTGGCCGAGCTGGCCCGGGCGCAGGCGGCCGGGCTGGACCGGCTCGGGGTCGGCCCCGGCGAGCGGGTGGCGGTCGTGTCGCACAACTCGGCGCGGCTGCTCACCTCGATGTTCGGTGTCAGCGGGCACGGCCGGGTATTGGTGCCGGTGAACTTCCGCCTCAAGGCGGAGGAGGTGTCGTACATCGTCGAACAGAGCGGCGCCTCGGTGCTGCTGGTCGACCCGGAGCTGGCCGAGCCGCTGGCCGGAGTGGTCGCCAAGCACAAGTTCGTGATCGGCGCGGACAGCGACCGGCTGCTGTACGACTTCGAACACGAGCCCCGCCGGTACCCGATCGACGAGAACGACACCGCCACCGTCAACTACACCAGCGGAACCACCGCGCGCCCCAAGGGCGTTCAGCTCACCCACCGCAACATCTGGCTGAACGCGAACCTGATGGCCCTGCACTTCGGGGCGAGCGACCGGGACGTCTACCTGCACACCCTGCCGATGTTCCACGCCAACGGCTGGGGCCTGCCGTTCTCGCTCACCGGGCTGGGCGCCCGGCACGTGGTGCTGCGGAAGGTCGACGGCGCGGAGATCCTGCGCCGGGTCGAGCGGCACGGCGTGACCTTCCTGTGCGGCGCGCCCGCCGTGGTGCAGATGGTGCTGGACGCGGCGGCCGAGTGGGAGGGGCCGGTCCCCGGCCGGGACCGGGTGCGGATGGTGGTGGCCGGCGCGCCGCCGCCCACCTCGGTGGTGCAGCGGATGGAGTCCGAACTCGGCTGGGAGTTCATGCAGATCTACGGCCTGACCGAGACCTCGCCGGTGGTGACGGTCAACCGCACCCGCGCCGAGTGGGACGAACTGCCCGCCGAGCGGCGGGCCGAGAAGCTGGTGCAGGCCGGCGCCCCGGCCCTCGGCAACCAGGTGCGGGTGGACGAGCAGGGCGAGGTGCTGGTCCGCTCCAACGTCGTCCTGGAGGGCTACTGGCAGCAGCCGGAGGCCACCGCCGAGGCGGTCCGGGACGGCTGGTTCCACACCGGCGACGGCGGCACCCTGACCGACGGCTATCTGACCATCTCGGACCGGAAGAAGGACGTCATCATCAGCGGCGGGGAGAACGTCTCCTCGATCGAGGTGGAGGACTGCCTCTACGACCACCCGGCGGTGGCCGAGGCCGCGGTGATCGGCGTACCGGACGCCAAGTGGGGCGAGACGGTCAAGGCCCTGGTGGTGCTGAAGCCCGGCAGCGAGGTCGGCGAGGCGGACCTCATCGCGCACTGCAAGCAGCGGCTGGCCGGGTACAAGTCGCCCACCTCGGTGGAGTTCCGGGAGTCGCTGCCGCGGACGACCACCGGGAAGCTGCAGAAGTTCCGGCTCCGCGAGCCGTACTGGGCGGGGCGCGAGCGCCGCGTCAACTGACCGGCCCCTGAGCTTCGTTCAGTCCAGCAGTCCGGACTCCCGCGCGGCGAGCGCGAGTTCGGTGCGGTTGCGGACGCCGAGCTTGTGCATGGTGCTCTTCAGGTAGCCCGTCACCGTGTTGCAGGTGAGGCCGAGCTGGGCGGCGATCTCCGGGTTGGTCCGGCCGGTCGCCGCCCAGCGGAGCAC
>NZ_JZWY01000511.1:0-2953 GCF_000966955.1 Streptomyces sp. NRRL S-495 | reverse complement strand
CAGCGGAGCACCTCGTGCTCGCGCCGGGTGAGCGGCGGGGCCGCCGGCGGGGCGGGCGACGGGACGAACGGGGCGGACGGGGCGGGCCGGGCGCGCCGGGCGCGCGGTCCCGGTCCTCGCGGCGCGGGGTCGGCGGCCGGCGCTCCGCACCAGGCGGCGGCCCCGGCCAGGGCCCGGGTGGCGGCCTCGGCGAGCCTGGTCACCGCGCCGATCCGGACGTCCCCGAACGGCACCACCGCGCGCAGCGAGGCGTACACCACGCCGTGCACCGCACCGTGGTGGAGCAGCGGCACGGTGAGCATCGCGTAGAGGTCCTCGGCGGTGACGGCGGCGTCGTAATGGTGCGAGATGGTGGTGGCGGCGCGGTAGTCGGGCACCCAGCTGGGCGCCCGCTCGGCCAGCGCCCGGCCGCCGAGGCCGGTGCCGGCCGGCACGGCGAGGCCGTGCAGCAGTTCCGCCCGGGTGCCGGCCCAGTGGCGCAGCACCATCCCCTCGGCGCCCGGTCCGGCCACCTCCGGGTCCGGTACGCCGACCAGGCCGACGTCGGCGCCGCAGTCGGCGACCACCCGGCGGGCGAGGTCGCCGAGCACGGCGTCCCGGACCAGCGCGGCGGCCCGGGCGGCGAGGTCGTCCGGCGCTGAAGGGGCGTCCGGCGCGGCGGGGCCGTTCGGCGCGGGCGCGCCGCTCCTCGGCGGGCCACTTGTCGGCGGGCCCGGGGCGGTCGGGGCGGTCGTCACCGCGCGATTGTCACACGGGCCCCCGCCCGTGGGGAGGGGTCCGGAGCGCGGGTTCGGTGGAGTTCCGGGTACGGGGCCGCCGGGCGGCGTAGGGTGCGGGCGCGAGGTTACCGGTGGGTCACCAAGGGTGGCGCGCCGCGGTGTGTTCCAGGTTTCCGAGCTTGCGAGAGGGAGATCCATGACGGACCCGAACGTTCCCGGGCAGTCGTCCGTGCTGACCGGGCTGCTGGCCGACCTGCGGGCCGAGAGCGAGGTGCTGGACGGGCTCGTCGCCGGGCTCGAGCCGGACGGCTGGGCGCTGGACACACCCGCGGCGGGCTGGACGGTGGCCCATCAGATCGCCCACCTGGCCTGGACGGACGACTGGTCCGAGCTGGCCGCGCGCGACCCCGGGGCCTTCGTCGCGGACTCCGGCCGGATCTTCGGCGAGCTGCTGACGGCCGGGGCGGACCCGGTCGAGGACGGCGCCGCGCGCGGGGCCGCCGAGGAGCCGGCCGCGCTGCTGACCCGTTGGCGGGCCGGTCGGGAGCGGCTCGCGACGGCCCTCGCAGAGGTGCCGGCCGGGACCACGCGGCCGTGGCTGGGGCCGCCGATGAAGGCCCCGTCGATGGCCACCGCCCGGCTGATGGAGACCTGGGCGCACGGGCAGGACGTCGCGGACGCGCTGGGCGCCGTCCGGGAGCCGAGCGCCCGGCTGCGGCACGTCGCGCACCTGGGCGTGCGGACCATGGGGTTCGCGTTCACGGTGCACGGACTGCCCGCCCCCCAGACCCCGGTGCGGGTCGAACTGACGGCACCCGACGGCGGGTTGTGGACCTGGGGCCCGGAGGGGGCGGCGGACCGGGTGGACGGTCCGGCCCTGGACTTCTGCCTGCTGGTCACCCAGCGGCGGCACCGGGACGACCTCGCACTGACCGCCGTCGGCGAGGTGGCGACGGCCTGGCTGCCGATCGCCCAGGCCTTCGCGGGACCGCCCGGAAAGGGGCGGCAGAGCGGATTCTCGCTTTAGCAGATGATTCGTCAAATACGCTTGCTCGAAGGGTAAACCACACGTTCCAGCGATATACAGAGTTCGTCGGCGAATGATGGAATCCCGCCATGAAGCGAATGAACCCGAGGCGCACCGCCCTGGCCGGCGCCGTCGCCCTGCTCGCCGTCGGCGGCCTCCTGGCCGGCTCCGCCCAGGCCGCGTTCGCGCTGCCCCCGGGACCGGCCGCGGCGGTCGCGACGGCCGAGGTGCGGGCGGGGACGCCGGCCGCGCACCAGGTGGTCACCTTCTTCGAGGAGTACCGACGGGCAGTGCTGGAGACCAGCGGCGAGCAGCCCTCCGAGGTGCGCGAGCGCTTCCTCGTCCCGGCCCTCGACCGCCGGCTGGACGCCTGGGCGCGGCAGCACGACGCCGATCCGGTGTTCCGCGCCCAGAACGTCCCGGTGGACTGGTCCGTCCAGCAGGTGAAGGAGGAGTACGGCTACGCCTCCGTCCGGCTCACCGAGTTCTGGGACGGGGGCGGCAGCCAGGAAGTCTGGTACACCGTGCGGCTGCGCGATCTGAAGATCGTCGAGCTCAATGACCAGCCCGCCTTCTGACCGGGCCGCTTTCCGACCGGCTCGTCCTCTGACCGGCTCGTCTTCCGACCGGTCGGGTCCGGCCACCGGGCCCCCGTGAACCCCGGTGCGGCGCAGGCACCCCCCACGACTGCGCCGCGCCGGTCACCCGCACGCGGTCATTTCCCGCCGTCGCGCAGGATCAGCAGCCCGCGCCCCCGCTCCCGGGCGCCCGCCGTCCAGTCCGGGAGCAGTTCTCCGACCAGCCACTCGACCTCCTCGGCCGCGTCCTCGTCCCCGCCCGGGAGGAGTTCGGGCTCCTCGTGGATCCGGTCGGTGTCGAAATCGGCCAGTTCGCCGTGGATGCGGTCGAGTTCGGGACCGGCCGCGAAACAGGGGAAGGGCCACGGGTCGCCGTCCGACACCTCGGCGGCCGGCCACGGCCAGGGGCGCGCCCACAGTCCGGCGAGGGCTGGCAGCCCCCAGGCCCGGAAGGTGTCGGTGAGTTCGTGCCAGCCGCGCCCCGGCAGGGTCGCCGCGCCGAGGGTGTCACCGACGCCCGGCAGGAGGAGTTCCAGCAGCCAGCCGTAGCCGCCAGGGCGCGCGGGATCGAGCCGGCCGTCGGCGATCTCCCACAGGGCGGGCTCCACCTCGGCGGGATCGGCGGCCCG
>NZ_JZWY01000510.1:0-3023 GCF_000966955.1 Streptomyces sp. NRRL S-495 | reverse complement strand
TGCGATCCGGTCCAGCGCGGCCCGGACGAAGGACTCCTCGCCGGAGCCGACCGTGCGCAGCAGGGCGTCGCCGTCGACCGCGAACGCCGAGAGCTACTGTTCGGACATGGGGCCATTGTCCCGGTGCTGTCATGTCGCCTGGCGGGCGGGGGTGTTGGGGACTACCCCGCGGGCGCGGACCAGGGGGCGACGCCGAGCCGGCCGGTGGTGCCGAGGTCGAGGTCGGCCGGGACGGTCAGCCGGGGGCGGCCGGGGAGCGGGGCGATGTCGAGGTAACGACCGTTGTCGGGGGCCTTGTTGCCCGCGGTCACGGTGTTGCGCCAGACCAACTGGAACTCGGCGTACTCGCGGGGCTGCAGGGTCAGCGGCTTCGGGGCCGCGTCGAAGTTCGCCA
The DNA here is from genome assembly GCF_000966955.1 of Streptomyces sp. NRRL S-495. Classification (NCBI taxonomy): domain Bacteria; kingdom Bacillati; phylum Actinomycetota; class Actinomycetes; order Kitasatosporales; family Streptomycetaceae; genus Streptomyces; species Streptomyces sp. NRRL S-495. Next base: position 2,629 of record NZ_JZWY01000510.1, on the reverse strand, counting down.
GGGTGGCGATGCCGGCCGAGCCGTGCTTGACGGTGACGGCGAGCGGGGCGCGTTCGGCGTCCAGGACCCGGACGGCGGGGTGGCCGTTGAGGCTGTAGGGGCGGGTGCCGCAGTTGGTCAGCCGGACCGGCATCACCCGCAGGCCCATCGCGGCCTCGGCCTCGCCGACGGTCAGGGCGACGCCCTCGGGGGAGCAGACGAGCGACGGGGCCGGGGTGGCGGTAGGCGTGGAACCCGGCAGGGGCACCGCCCGGACGGGCCCCGGGGTGGATCCGGTGCTCGCGGCGGGTGCGGGGGTCGGCGTGACCACGAGGGGCGGCGTGACCGCGGAGGTCGGCGTGACCACGAGAGGCGCGTCGCCGATGGTGCGCGCCGGGGTGGGCGCTCCCCCGCCCGCCCCGGTCGCCGGGGTACTGCCGCATCCGGCCGTCGCGAGCACGCCCGCCGCGAGCAGCAGCCCCGCCCGGGCGGAGGCCCGGGAGCGGACGGTGGGCGGGGGTGGGGTCGGCGACGGCGTCGATTCCATAGGGACGATCATGGCACGAACGAATCCGGCGCGTCACAGCCCGATCCGCAGCGGGGCGAGCCGGGTGGCGACCAGATTGGTGGCGCCCCGGTCCCGTTCGATGTGCCCGTGGACCAGCAGTCCGGCCCGGTCGAGGGCGGTACGACGCTGGGACTCCCAGACCGGCCGGCTGCAGATCACATTGATCAGACCGGTCTCGTCCTCCAGGCTGAGGAAGAGCACCCCGCCCGCCGTCGGCGGCCGCTGCCGGTGGGTGACCAGGCCGCCGACCACCACCGCCGTCCCGTCCGGCACCTCCGGGAGCCGCTCCGCCGGGAGTGCGCCGCCGCGGTCCAGGTGGGCGCGCAGATGCTGGAGCGGATGGCTGGTCGCGGACGTCCCGGTGGCCCAGAGGTCGGCGATGGTCTCCTCGATCGGGGTCATCGCGGGCAGGTCCGGCGCCTCGGTGCCGGGCGTCGTGCCCGGGATGAGGTCCGCCGAGACGCCCGCGAACGCGCCCGCCGCCCAGAGCGCCTGCCGCCGTCCGAGCCCGAAGCAGCCGAACGCGCCCGCCGCGGCCAGCGCCTCCAGGCCCGGCGCCGGCAGACCGGTCCGGCGGGCGAAGTCCTCCAGGTCCGTGTACGGGCGCCCGGCCGCGATCGCCTCGGCCTGCGCGGTGCCGATGCCGCGCACGGTGTCCAGGCCGAGCCGGATCGCGGGCTGCGGCAGGCCCGCGGTCAGCGGCGGCGCGGGCGTCGGCCCCCGGTACGGCTCCAGGGTGGGCGCGGGGCCGCTGGCGTTGACGTCCACCCCGCGCACCCGCACGCCGTGCCGCCGGGCGTCCGAGATCAGACTGAGCGGCGAGTAGAAGCCCATCGGCTGGTTGGCCAGCAGGGCGCAGGTGAAGGCCGCCGGATAGTGGTACTTGAGCCAGGCGCTGGCGTACACCAGGTAGGCGAAGCTGATCGCATGGCTCTCCGGGAAGCCGTAGTTGGAGAAGGCCTCGATCTTCACATAGACGTCCTCCGCCACCTCCTGCGGGATGCCGCGCTCGGCCATGCCCTCCAGCAGCCGTTCCCGCAGCCGGGCGACCCGTTCGTGGGAGCGCTTGGCGCCCATCGCCTGGCGCAGCCGGTCCGCCTCGGCGGGGGTGAACCCGGCGCAGTCGATGGCGAGTTGCATCATCTGCTCCTGGAACAGCGGCACCCCGAGGGTCTTGCCGAGCGCGTTCTCCATCAGCGGGTGCGGGCAGCCGGCCGGCTCCACCCCGGCGCGGCGGCGCAGGTAGGGGTGGACGGAGCCGCCCTGGATCGGGCCGGGCCGGATCAGCGCGACCTCCACCACCAGGTCGTAGAAGTGGTCCGGCTTGAGGCGGGGCAGGGTGGCCATCTGGGCCCGCGACTCGACCTGGAACACCCCGACCGTGTCGGCCCGCCGCAGCATCGCGTACACGCCCGCGTCGTCGTCCGGGATGGTCGCCAGGTCGTAGTGCCGGCCGTGGTGGCGGGCGCGGGCGACCAGGTCGCAGGTGTCGTGCAGCGCGGCGAGCATGCCGAGGCCGAGCAGGTCGATCTTGACCAGCCCGGCGCCGGCCACCGACTCCTTGTCCCACTGCAGCACGGACCGCCCCGGCATCCGGGCCCACTCGGTCGGGCAGATCTCGGCGATCGGCTCCCCGGTGAGCACCATGCCGCCCGAGTGGATGCCCAAGTGGCGTGGCAGTCCGTGGAGTTGGCCGGCGAGCGAGAGCACGTCGGCGGGGATGACGGCGTCCTCGCCGGGCGGCGAGCGGAAGTCCGCCTGCCGACTGAACGCGTCGACCTGCCCCTGCGGGTAGCCCAGCACCCGGGCGGCGTCGCGCAGCGCCAGCCGGGGCCGGTAGGTGATCACATTGGCCACCTGGGCGGCATGCTCGCGCCCGTACCGGCGGTAGACGTACTGGATGACCTCCTCGCGGCGGCGGTTCTCGATGTCCAGATCGATGTCCGGCGGCCCGTCCCGGGCGGTGGAGAGAAAACGTTCGAAGAGCAGCTTGTAGTGCACCGGGTCGACGGCGGTGATCCCGAGCGCGAAGCAGACCGCCGAGTTCGCCGCCGAGCCGCGCCCCTGGCACCAGATGTCCTC
>NZ_JZWY01000509.1:0-17180 GCF_000966955.1 Streptomyces sp. NRRL S-495 | reverse complement strand
GCGGCGGCAGAAGTCGACGATGTCGTGGACGATCAGGAAGTAGCCGGCCAGGTCGAGGTCCTCGATGACGTCCAGCTCGCGGGCGAGTTGGCGGCGGGCCGGACCGTTCGCCGGTCCGAACCGGGTCGGGCCGCCCTCGGCGACCAGCGCGCGGAGATGGCCGATCTCGGTCCGGCCGGGCGGGACGGGGTAACCGGGCAGCCCCGGGTCCAGGGTCGCGAAGTCGAAGGCGCAGGCGCGGGCGAGGTCCACGGTCGCCTCCCGGACACCGGGGAAGCGGGCCAGCCGGGCCGCCATCTCACGACCGGAGCGCAGGTGGGCGGTGCCGGCGGCCCGCGTCCAGCCCGCCGCCCCGGCGAGGGTGCGGCGGTCGTGCAGGGCGGCCAGACCCTGGGCCAGGCGGCCCTGGGCGGGGCTCGCGTGGTGGGCGTTGGTGGAGGCGACGGCGGTCAGGCGCAGCCGGGCGGCGAGCGCGGCGAGAGCGTCGTTGCGCAGATCGTCGCCGGGGAGCCACTGGTCGATCAGCTCGACGTGGACGTTGTCGCGACCGAAGGCCTCGGCGAGGGTGCGGAGTTGGCGCTCGGGGTCGGGGGCGGGGGTGCTGTTGTGATCGGCCGTGGCCGCGGCCAGGGCGGCCGGGACGCGGCCGAGGCGGCATCCGGTGAGCACCGCCCAGTGGCCGCCGTGCGCCTCGGCCAGGGCGGCGAAGTCGTAGACCGGGTTCCCCTTGGCCCCGCCCGCGAGTTGGGCCGCACCGATGACGGCGGAGAGGCGGCGGTAGCCCTCGGGGTCGCGGGCCAGTACTAGCAGGTGCTCGACCCCGTCGCCCATGTCCTGACGGATCGTCAATTCCGCGCCGAAGACGGTCGCCACACCCGTGCCCCGAGCCGCCTCGGCGAACCTGACCACGCCGTAGAGGCCGTCGTGGTCGGTGAGCGCGAGTGCCTCGACCTCCAGTCGGGCGGCCTCGGCGACCAGCGCCTCGGGGTCGCTGGCGCCGTCCAGGAAGCTGAAGGCGGAGTGGACGTGCAGCTCGGCCCAGGCGGGCCCGGCGGAGGCGGCCGGCTCGGCGGGGCGGTCGGGAGCGGCGGGGCCGGCGGCCTTCGCGGTCGGGCCCGGGCGCAGCGGCACGACAGCGCCGCCGGCACCGGCGGTCATGCGCCGGTGCAACTCGCTCCAGGGGACGGAGGGATGGCTGGTGAATCCCATCGGGGTGGTGCCTTCGATCTCTCGTTCGTTCTCCGGTCCCCCCGCTCGGCCCCGCTCGGACGGCCCGCGTCGTCCGGGCCGTCAGTCGTACCCGGCCTCCACGAACCAGGCGCCCCCCTCCACCGTGAGCAGCAGCGCCCGCCCGTCCGCCACCGTCACCTGGAACCGGGCCCGGCGGCGGGCCCGGGCCTGGTCCCACCAGTACTCGACCGCCGGCCAGGGCCCGGTCCAGCCCTCCACCGGCAGTTCCCGCCCGCGCACCGCCACGATGGCCGGCCGGGCCGACACCCCCGCCCGGCCGTCCACCGTCACCGCCCGCCCGTCCGCGTCCAGGACCGTCGCCGGCACCGGGACCCGGTGCACGACGGACGGCCAGACGTCCCGCAGCCCGCCGACCCGGCCCGGCCACGGCGCGTCGGTGGGCACCGCCGGGTCGTACGGCTCGCCCCACGGCACCCGGACCACCTGGTCGTCCGGCCCCCGTCCGCCGGCCGGCTCGATCCGGCGCAGTCCGGCATGCCCGAGCACCGCCTGCACCCGGGCCACCGCGCGCTCCACCCGGTCGTCGGCCACCGCCTGCCCCCAGAGGGCGAGTTGGCGACCCTGGTCGGGGGTGAGGTCGTCGGGGACGAGGCGCAGCGCGGTGAAGCCGCCCGGCTCGGGGCCCGCCCCGGGGTGGTCGTCCCCGGGGTGGCTCTCCTCGGCGCGGCCCCGCTCGGGGCGGCTCTCCCCGGCGCGGTCGAACGTGCCGGTGCTCTGCCAGGCCTGGAGCTGCCAGCGGACCCGTTCGGCGAGCGCCGTCGCCGAGAGCCGGCCCTCGTGCCGCCAGAGCCGGGCGACCGTCCGGCCGTCGGCACACACCACCTCGACGGCGACCCGCTGGCAGGTCAGCCCCGCCCCGGCGAGTTGCTGGTGCAGCCGCTCGGCCAGGGTCCGGGCGACGAACACCAGCGGTTCGGCGAGCGGCTCGGGCGGATCGAAGCGCTGCTCGACGGAGAGGTCCGGCCCCTCGGTGCGCGGCGCCAGCGGGCGCGGCTGCAGACCCCGGGCCAGCCGGTGCGCCGTCGTACCGGTCGGGCCGAAGCGGTCGGCCACCGACTCGGCGGGCAGCGCGGCGAACGCCCCGACCGTGGGCAGGCCCAGCCGGTCCAGCAGTTCGGCCAGCCCGGCGTCACCGAGCGCGGTCACCGGGTAGGGCGCGAGGAACTCCGCCGTCCGCCCGGCGGGGACCAGCACCCCGGCCCGGGCGGCGAGCACGGCGGCGAACAGGCCGTCGGCCACCCCGACCAGGCCGAGGGGCGGCACGACCTCGGGAGCCGCAGGCGCTCCGGGTGCTCCGGGTGTTCCAGGCGCTCCGGGCGCCGGTTGCGACGGGGGCGCCGACGGATAGGCGGGTGGGCGCGCGAAACCGCCCCGGGCGCCGTCCCGGGCGGGCGGCGCGGCGGAGAACAGCTCCTCCACCCCGGCCGTCCGCCGCCGGGCCCCGGCCCGCTCGGCATCGGCGGGGTGCGCGGGAGCGGCGGGGTGCGCGGGAGCGGCAGGGGCGGCCGGACGCAGGGGAACGACCTCGGCCAGGCCGTCACGGCCCCTCGCCGCGTTCGCCTCCACCTCCACCTCCGCGTCCGCCGGCTGCTCCTGGGGCCCGACGACCGCCGCCGTCACGACCTCCGCCGTCACGACCTCCGCGACCGCCTCCGCAACCACCTCCGCCGACACCGCCAGGGCAGCCGTGACCGCCGCCCGGACCTTCGCCGCCAGGGCCTCCTCCCCGCCGAAGTAGCGGGCCGGCCCCTTCACCGGGATCGCGCACAGCCCCGGGCGCAGCACCTCCACCCGAGGGGTGAACGCCTCCACCGCGGCGGCCACCGGTTCGAACCGCCGGGCCTCCGCCTCCGGGTCCCTGTCCCGCAGCTCCAGCGCCGGGCAGAGCCGCTGGGCCAGCTTGAGCCGCTGCCCCTGCCGCACCCCGGCCGCCCGGGCCGCCGCCGAACAGGCCAGCACCCGGCCGCCCTCGACCACCGCCACCGGGGCGTCCCGGTCCTCCCCCGGACGTTCGACGGCCACCACCGGCCAGTCCGGACACCACACCACCAGCACCCGGGGGGTGACCGCGCCACTCGCCCCGGTGAAGCCGGCGACCTCTCCGCCGGTCACCTCGCACCACTCATCTCACACCACCGCCATGCGGTCGAGACCCGTCCCGGGCCCCGCCACCGCGTCCTCCCCCACCATGTCCACCGTCCCCGCGCCGACCGTCTCCTCCACGGCCCGCACCGCGCCGTGCGCGTCCGGCAGCCAGAGCCTGGCCGCCCGTCCGCGCACCGCCGAGCCGCGCCCCTCGGCCACCACCTCCACCTGCCGTCCGGTGAGCTGCCCGTGCCCGTCCCCCAGCCCGAACCAGCGCCCGGACCGCACCCCCAGCCGCAGTCCGGCCCCCGGCCACGGCCCGGCCACCAGCAGCACGCAGCCGCTGCGCCGCAGGACGGCGGCCAGGCGGGCGGCCAGGTTCGGCGGGACCGGGCCGTCCGGGCGCAGCATGATCAGTTCGACGGCACCGGCCAGCACCGACACCACCTCGGCCCAGTGCGGGCCGGGATCGTCGGCCACCAGCAGCCGTCGCAGGTCCAGCCCGTACCCGGCGGCCGCGGCCAGTCCGAGGTCGGGCAGCCCGACCGCCGCCGCCCATCCGCCGTCGGTCTCCCGCACCCCGGCGGCCAGCGCCAGCAGCAGCCCGGCATCCCCGCCGGCCACCGACACCGCCGTCCCCCGCCTCAGCCCGCCCTCCGGCAGCACCCCGCGCAGGGCGGGGACCACCGGCAGCAGCCCCCGCCCGGGGGCGGCGGGCGACGCCACCGGTCGGAGCGAGGGCTGCCGCTCGACGATGGATTCGAAAACAGATTCGATAACGGGCACACCCCCAGGATCGAACATCTGTTCGCAAAGATTCAAGTCCGAATCCCCCACCCCACCCGTCACCCTCCGTGACCACTCCCGGCCGCAAGGGTCCGGTTGACTTCGAGTGCACTCCAACGCCTAGCGTCCGGGACAGACGAATCCCGAGCTCAGGAGGCAGCAACATGACCGACATCCCCACCCGGAACCTGGGCAGCCTGACGGTCTCCGCGCAGGGTCTGGGGTGCATGGGCATGAGCCACGGCTACGGCGCCTCGGACGACGCGCAGTCGATCGCGACGCTGCACCGCGCGCTCGACCTCGGGGTGACCCTGCTGGACACCGCCGACTTCTACGGCGCCGGGCACAACGAGGAGCTGATCGGCCGGGCCGTCGCCGGGCGGCGCGACGAGGTGGTGATCGCCACCAAGTTCGGCTTCGCCAACCGTCTGGGCGAGCCCACCCTGATCCGCGGCGACGCCGCCTATGTGCGGCAGGCGTGCGAGGCCTCGCTGCGCCGGCTCGGGGTCGACCACATCGACCTCTACTACCAGCACCGGGTCGATCCGCGGGTACCGATCGAGGAGACCGTCGGCGCCATGGCCGAGCTGGTGCGGGCCGGGAAGGTGCGCCACCTCGGGCTGTCGGAGGCGGCCGCGCACACCGTCCGGCGGGCGCACGCGGTGCACCCGATCGCCGCGCTGCAGAGCGAGTGGTCGCTGTGGACCCGCGACCTGGAGGCGGAGACCGCCCCGCTCTGCCGCGAACTCGGCATCGGCCTGGTCCCGTTCTCCCCGCTCGGGCGCGGCTTCCTGACCGGCCGGTACAGCTCGGTGGAGGGGCTCGCCGAGACCGATGTACGGCGCAGCCAGCCCCGCTTCACCGACGGCAACCTCGAACGGAACCTGGCGATCGTCGCGAAGCTGGAGGAACTGGCCTCGGCGAAGGGGGTCACCACCGGCCAGCTCGCGCTGGCCTGGGTGCAGCACCGGGGCGAGGACGTGGTGCCGATCCCCGGCACCCGGCGGCAGCGCTACCTGGAGGAGAACCTCGCGGCCCTGGGCGTCGAACTGTCCCCCGAGGACCTCGCCGCCATCGAGGCCGCCGCACCGGCCGGGCAGGTCGCGGGCACCCGCTACGACGCGGCCAGCCTCACCTTCGTCAACAACTGACCGACCCTTCGAAGAGCCGGGCCCCGGACCCTCGGTCGGCGGCCCCCGGTCAGCGGGCGGCCGGTCGGCGGGCGGCCGGTCACCGGCCCCCGGTCAGCGGGCGGCCGCGAAATGGGCGAGGGTCTCCGCGAGTTGGGAGTGCCGGGGCTCGGGCAGGTCGTCCGGGGCGAACCAGTCGAGGGCGTCGAACTTGTGCGGCTCGCCGATGACGACCCGCGCGGGGTCCACCTCGACGGCGAACAGGACCGCGACCCAGTGCGAGACCGGGTCGCCGCGCAGGATGTTGCGCACGCCCAGGGTCTCGACCGTCAGGGCCTCGGTGCCGTACTCCTCCAGGACCTCGCGCCGCACGGCCGACTCGAAGGACTCGCCGTGCTCCAGGGCCCCCGCCCCGGTGTCCCAGGTGCCCGGCTCGTCCCGGGCGCCGGCGCTGCGCCGGGCCAGCAGGATGCGGCCGTTGCCGTCGTGGCAGACGAAGACGCAGGACACCGTGGGGGCGGTGAGCGCCCGTTCGGCGGGGCGTCCGGTCGGGGCGGGGTTCATCCGGTGGTTCCTCCGGTGTCGGGCACGGTCGGAATCAGAAGTGGTCGAGCAGCTCGCGGAAGGTGCGCAGGTGCAGCACCGCCTCGTCGGCCGGGTCCAGCTCGCTGTGTTCGAGCACCCAGGTGTGGTCGTTGGGGATGAAGACGGCGTTCATGCCCACGGCCCGCGCCGGCAGGATGTCCGACTTCGGCGAGTTGCCGATCATCCAGCTGCTGGCGGGGGTGAGGCCGTGCGCCGCCACGAAGCCCCGGTAGGTCGCGGTGTCCTTCTCCTCGACGATCTCGATCGCCCGGAAGTGGTGCGCCAGCCGGGAGGCGTCGATCTTGCGCCGCTGCTCCTCCGGGTTGCCCTTGGTCAGCATCAGCAGGGTGTGCCGGCCGCCGAGGACGGCGAGGGTCTCGGCGACGTCCGGGACGAGCTCCACCCGGTGGTCGGCCAGGACGGCGGCCAGCTCCTCGATCTCGGCCAGCTCCTGGCCGGTGGCGGGCCTGCCGCGCAGCTTCTCGACGCAGTCGCCGAGACTGCGCAGCAGCATCCGGCTGCCGTACCCGTGGGTGACGGCGTTGGCCCGCTGGACGTCGTCGAGCGCGGCCCGCAGCTGGGCCCGGTCGAGCGTGGGGTGCCGGAGCCAGTCCAGGTAGTCGTGGATGACGCGCTCGAACAGCACGTTGTTCTCCCACAGCGTGTCGTCCGCGTCGAAGACGAGTACCTGTCCGTTGCGCTGCATCGAAGCCCCCGAGGATCACCTGACCGGTCGTCCGCGACCCTAATCGGAACCGCACCCGCCCGCCTCGGATTTTCCGGCCCGCCGGGCGGCCCCTCGTGTCCGCCTCGTGTCCGCCGCACGTCCGCCTCACGTCCGCCCGGGACCTCGCCCTGGTGACATGTCGACAGAGCGCCACGCATAGGGTGGCCATCGTCCGTCCACGGAGGCGTTGACGGGCCGTCGGGGTATCCCGAAAGGGAACTTTCGGTGCCCACGCCAAGTCGGTGTTTATTCCCGACTGGCAGGGTCGGTCGGCGCGACCGAGGCCCGACCCCGGGCCCCCTGGCGGCGGACGCGACGACGGAACGAGGTCGAGGAGAATCATGCGTGGCACCACACTCGGTGACCGCTACCGGCTGGGCGAATGGCTCGGCGGCGGCTCGATGGGCGATGTCTGGCTCGCCGAGGACCAGGTGCTCGACCGCCGGGTGGCTGTCAAGATCCTGAAGCCCGCGCTGCTGGACGAGCCCGGCTTCGCGGAGCGGTTCCACGACGAGGCCCGGGTGATGGCCCGGTTGCGGCACCCCGGCATCGTCGGCGTGCACGACTTCGGCCCCGGCCGGACGGCCGAGGACGTGCCGTCCTGGGGTGCGCCGACGGCTCCCCCCACCCGCCCGGTCGCCTACCTGGTCATGGAACTGATCACCGGCGAGCCGCTGAGCACGGTGCTGGAGCGGCGCGGCCCGCTGACCGTCCTGGAGACCCTGGGCCTGGCACTGGAGGTGCTGGCCGCGCTGCAGGCGGCGCACGAGGCCGGCATCGTCCACCGGGACATCAAGCCGGCCAACCTGATGGTCCGGGACGGCCACGTGGTCATCACCGACTTCGGCATCGCCCGCCCCGGCTGCGACGCCCGGCTCACCGTGCCCGGGATGGTGCTCGGCACCGCCGCCTACCAGGCGCCGGAACAGGCCTCCACCGGCACGGTCACCGCCTCGGCGGACCTGTACGCGCTCGGGGTCGTCCTCTACGAGTGCCTGACCGGGCGGCTTCCGTTCGAGGGCGAGACCGCCCTCGAACTGATCCTCAAGCACCTGACCGACCCGGTGCCGCCACTGCCGGCGGACGTCCCGGCCCCGGTCCGGGCCGTGGTCGAGGGGGCCATGGCGAAGGATCCGGCCCTGCGCTGGCCGGACGCCGCCGCGATGGCCTCGGCCGTCCGGGCGGCACTGGCCGGGGAACCGGTCGCGGGTCCGCCGCCCACCGGAACCCTGGGCGGCGCGGCGGCCGGAGCGGCCGCGGTCCGGTTGACCGGAGCGGCGGCGGTACTCCGGTCCACCGGAACGGGAGCGGCAACGGGGACGGGTGCCCGGGCCGGAACGGGGACCGGCAGGGGCACCGGAACGACGACGCTCGGCCGGGTGGTGTTCGACCCGGCCGGGTCGATCGGCACCGGGTCGCTCCTGGTCGGGACCGGGTCCCATCCGCTCGGGACCGCGGCGCGCGAGCTGCTCCTGGTCGAGACCGTCGCCCCGCCGAAGCACGCGGCCGGATGGCGGACGGCGCTCTTCGGCAGCCGCCGCCGGACCCTGCTCGTGACGAGCGCGGCCGTGCTGTGCTGCGCCGTCACCGCCGGCACGGCCGTCGTACTGCACCAGGACGGGAAGCCGGCTGCCGTCGTGGCGGGGGCGGCGGCGACCCCGTCCGGGCGGATCTGCCGCCGGCGGCCTCGGCCGACCCGGGCGCGGCCTCGCCCTCCCCCGCCGCCCCTTCGCCCGCCGCCTCCCTCCCGCCCGGCACGCCGGGCGCCCCGCTCCCCGAGACCGGGGCCGGTGTCGGCGCCGGAGCGGTGGGCGGGGCAGCGGGCGGATCGGGTGCCGGAGCGGGTGCCGGAGCCGTCGGCGGCGCCGGGGGCCCGGCGACCGGGTCGACGGGCGGTCCCGCGGCCCAGGACACCGCGCCGAACGCCTCCGGTGCGGCCCCCGGAGCACCCGGCGGCCCCGCCGCTCCCCAGGCCCCGGGCTCGGCGGGCGGACCGGGCGCACCCGGTACCGCCGCCACCAACCCGCCCGAGCGGCCGGTCGACACCGTCCGACCCCGTCTACACGGCCGCCCCGCCGCCGGGCGACCCGGCCTACACCGCCACGCCGCCGCGCCGGACCGTCCCCCCGGTGTACGCGACGTCCTCGTTGCCGCCCGCCCCGGTGTACACGCCCCCGGCGTACACCGCGGGCCCGCCCCCGCCCCCGCCGCCCGGGACCACCCCGACCGATCCGCCGATCAAGCCGCCGACCCAGCCGTCCGGCCCGCTGCCCGCGCGCGCCCGGGTGTCCAACGCCGGGGCCGCGCTCTACGACCAGGGGTCCCTCGACCGGGACGGCAACCCGGTGGTGGTGGCCCCGGACGACGGCGGCCCCGGCGGCGTGTGGCAGTTGACCACGCGGGCCGGGGGCGGGTACTCCCTGTTCAACGGCGCCAGCCAGTACACCAAGGTCCTGGACCTGGAGGAGAGCGGTTCCCGGACCAGGCTGTCGCAGCCGGTGCCCAACCGGACGAACCAGGCCTGGACGTTCATCCCGGTGTCCGGCGGCTATCTGCTGGGCGTCCGGGGGGACGCGCTGCGCTGTCTGTCCGCCGCCGGTCCGAACGCGCCTGCCACGCTCCGTTCCTGTGAGGCCTCCGCCGACCAGATCTGGACGGTCACCGCAGCCTGACAACCCTCGGCGGCCCTGGCCCTCCTGACCTCCCTGACCCTCCTGACTGCCCTGGCTCCCTGGCCCGAGGGCTCAGGCCGGGAGCCAGGAGGGCCAGGGCCGCCGGGGCAGCCCGACCGGGTGGCCCTGGCCGAGCAGGGGCACCAGGCGTTCGGCCTCGGGCGAGCCGATCGGGGCCAGGATGTCGTGCGCCTCGGCCCAGCAGGCCCGGGCCCGCGCCCTGACATCGGCCGGCACCGGACCGTCGGCCTCCGGCGACGCGCCGGCCTCCGAACCCTCGACCGCAGCCGGGGAGCCGGTGGCCCCCGGACCACCGGCCGCCGCCGGGTCACCGACCGCCGCCGGACCGTCGGCCAGCGCGTCGCCGAGTGCGGCCAGGGCCAGGCCGCGACCCCGGTGGTCACCGTCGAGGGTCAGCGCCTCGACCGCGCGTTCCGCCGCCTCGACCGCCTCCGGGCCGCGCCCGGCCGCGCGCAGCGACTCGACCAGCCGCAACAGGATCCGGCCGGTGCGCCGGTGGTCGGCCGGGTCGGTCAGGGCGAGCGCGGCCCGCCGGTGGGAGACCGCCCCGTCGTGCCGGCCGAGGTCGTGGGCGATCGATCCGAGCGCCTCCCGGGCCCGGGCCTCCAAGGCGTGGTCGGCCAGTTCATGACTCACCAGCAACGATTGGTCGATCACCCGGCCCGCCGCGTCGTAGCGCCCCTGCCCGGCGAACGCCCCGGCCAGATCGAGCAGTTCGGCGGCCAGCGCCCGCCGGTCCCCGGACCGCTCCCGGACGGCGACCGCCGCCGAGAAGCCGGCCACCGCCTCCTCCGCGCGGCCGAGGTGGACGAAGCAGGCCGCGAGCGAGCCGTGCGCGAGGGCGAGCAGCGGCTCCGGCAGCCCGTGCGCGGTGCACAGGTCGCGGGCCCGGAGCAGTTCGGAGAGCGCCGAGGACGCGGAGCCGACCTCGGTCAGCAACCGGCCGAGCACCAGCCTGGCCCGGGCCTCGGCGGTGCGGTCGCCCTGCTCCAGGGCCGAGCGCAGGAGGGCGTTGGCGGCGTGTCCGAGCGGCCGGGTGGCGCGGCCGGAATCCGCCGACAGACAGACGCCCAGGAGGAGTTCGGCGAGGCGGTCGAGCGCCGGCGCCACCACCCCGGCGGCCGGGCGCGGGAGCTTCGCGCACTGGCCCACCAGCGCGCCGACGGCCACGTAGTCCCCGCCGGCGGCCGCGTGGCCCCTGCCGGCGACCGGGTGGGCCCCGCCGTGGGCCGCCGGGGCACCGGGGCCGGCCGTCACCCTCGCGTGGTGGTGGTCCACCAGCCGGGTCAGCACACCCACCCGCTCCGCCTCTGCCTCCGCCCCCGCCTGCTCCTGCGCCCCGGCGCCGTCCCCGCGACCGAGCCGCTGGGCGAACGCCCGCAGCAGGTCGTGGTAGCGGTAGCGGTCCGGGTTCGCCGCGACCTCCAGCATCGAACAGTCCACCAGGGACTCGGCGAGCTCCTCGGCGACGGCCGCCGGCCGGTCCAGCACCGCGGCCACCTCCCCGGACGACAGGTCCGGCACCTCAGGCACCGCCAACAGCCGGAACGCGCGCGCCTGTTCGGCATCCAGCTGGTCGAAGCCGAACCGGAACGAGGACTCCACGGCGAGGTCCCCGGCCCGCAGCGCGTCCAAGCGGTAGCGGTCGCCGCCGAGTTGCTCCACCAGCCGGGCGATGCTCCAGCCCGGCCGACAGGCCAGGCGGGCCGCGAGGATCCGCACCGCCAGCGGCAACTGCCCGCAGAGCCGGACGAGTTCGCAGGCCGCCTCGGGCTCGGCCGCGACCCGCTCGCCGCCCACCATCCGGGTCAGCAGGGTGACGGCCTCGCCGGCGGACAGCACCGCCAGTTCGGTGAAGCGGGCGTTGGGCAGCGCCCCGATCCGGGTCCGGCCGGTGACCAGGACGGCGCAGCCCGGACTGCCCGGCAGCAGCGGCCTGACCTGTTCCGCGTCGCGCGCGTTGTCGAGCAGCACCAGGACCCGCCGCCCGGACAGCAACGAGCGGTAGCGGGCGGCACGTTCGGCCAGGCCGGTCGGGATCGCCCCGCCGACCACGCCGAACGAGCGCAGGAAGACCGCCAACGCCTCCTCGGGCCGGGTCGGGCGGCCGTCGGTGCCGTGCAGGTCGAGATGGAGCCGGCCGTCCGGGAACTCCCCGGCGAGGTCGTGCGCGACCTGCACGGCGAGCGCGGTCTTGCCGACCCCGCCCATGCCCGCGACCGCCGCCACGGGCACGCAGCCCGGCTCCCGCAGGGCGGCCCGCAGCGCTTCGGCCTCCGCCGCTCGCCCGGTGAAGTCGGCCACGGCCGCCGGGAGTTGGTCGGGAACGAGCAGAGTGGCCGGGTCCGCCCCGGCGGCCTCCCCCGGGAGCGTCGGCGCGACCTCCCGGGCGGCGACCTCCCGGACGGCGGGCGCCGTGAGCGTCCGGTCCGCCGCGAGGATCCGCCCGTGCAGCTCGCGCAGGCCCGGGCCGGGCTCGACGCCCAGCTCGGTGCGCAGCCGGCGGTCCGCCGCGCGGTACGCCTCCAGCGCGTCCGCCTGCCGTCCGGAGCGGTACAGCGCGAGCATCAGCAGTTCGGAGAGGCGCTCGCGCAGCGGGTGCTCCTCGACCAGGGCCGTCAGTTCGGCGACCGACCCGGTCCACCGGCCGCCCTCGCCACCGCGCGCGGCCCCGGCCTCCGTCCCGGCCTCCGCCTCGGCCTCCAGGCGTGCCTCCAGGACGGCGAGCCGCCGTTCCTCCCACTCCCGGCGCCGACGCTGCACATAGGGCCCGGGCACCCCCGACATCGGTTCGCCCCGCCAGAGCGCCAGCGCTGCCCGCAGGGCGGTGGCGGCCTCGGCGGGCCGCCCGTCGGCGCGCAGCATCCGCGCCCGGGCCGCCAGGGCCTCGCACCGGGCGGTGTCGAGGCCGTCGTGGTCGGCCACGAGCAGGTAGCCGCCGCCGAGCGAGGTCAGCACGTCCGGCCCGAGGATCCGGCGCAGCCGGTGCACATACGTCCGGATGACGCCGTGGGCGCTGGCCGGCGGCTCGTCGCCCCACAGGTCGTCGATCAGCTGGCCGCCCGACACCTGCCGGCCCGACCGGAACAGCAGGGACAGCAGCAGCCCCTGCTGCTGCGGCGAACCGAGCGGCAGCTCTTCCCCGTCCCGCAGAGCGCGCACCGGTCCGAGCACCTCGAACCGCAGCCCGCCGGACCACCCGTCCTGGCCCACCTACCGACTCCCCCCACACCGGAACGACTCCCCCGTCCGCATGATAACCATCGGCATTCGCCCTGCTCAGATCGGCGGAACCCGCCGGCCCGCGGCGGCGGCGTGGATGGTTGACCTTGAGTGCACTCCAAGTCGTACGGTCGGCAGCACCGCACACCGAGGACGACCAGGGAACGGAGCCCCCCATGAGCACCCACGACACCGACGGCAGCGACGGCAGCGACAGCAGCAGCACCGAGACCGTCGGCACCAGGCAGGAGCGGTTCGACCGGGGACTCGCCGTCCTCACCGCCGTCGACGGCGAGGCCGGGCAGCGGGTGGTCGACGCGCTCGCCGACGTGCACCCCGAACTCGCCCACCAGATCGTCGCCTGGGGCTTCGGCGAGATCTACAGCCGCCCCGGGCTGGAGCCCCGCGACCGGCAGCTGGTGACCCTGGGCATGCTCACCGCGCTCGGCGGCTGCGAACCGCAGCTTGAGGTCCACCTCAATGCCGCCCTCAATGTCGGCCTCACGCCCGCCGAGATCACCGAGGTGCTGCTGCACTCCGCCGCCTACTGCGGCTTCCCGAAGGCCCTGAACGCCACGTTCGTCGCCAAGAAGGTCTTCGGCGAGCGCGGCCTGCTGCCCGTCGGGGCGCAGTGAGGGCGACCCGGTCCCGCCGCCGGAAAATCCGGTGAAACGGACCGGGCCGCGGCGGAAGACTGGCCGCCATGACCGAGACCAAGACCGAGACCGAGACCGACCCTCCCGGGACCTCCTCCGGACCGGCGGCGTTCAAGAAGGACCTGCGGACCTATCTGCAGGACGCCAGGGACGCCCTGCTGTGGAAGCTGGAGGGGCTGTCCGAGTACGACGTCCGCCGCCCGCTGACACCGACCGGGACCAATCTGCTGGGGCTGGTCAAACACGCGACGGCGGCGGAGGCCCTCTACTTCGGGGAGACCTTCGGGCGGCCCTTCGAGGCACCCCGACCGTGGATCACCGGGGACGCCGAACCGAACGCGGACTTCTGGGCGACCCCCGACGAGAGCCGGGAGTTGATCGTCGGCCAGTACCGCGCGGCCTGCGCGCACGCGGACGAGACCATCGCCGCGCTGCCGCTGGACGCCGTCGGCCGGGTGCCGTGGGGCGACCGCAGTGCGGTGACACTGCACCACAGCCTCGTCCACATGACCGCCGAGACCCAGCGGCACGCCGGACACGCCGACATCGTGCGGGAGCTCGTCGACGGCACGACCGGGCAGCGCCGGGACGGCGAGAACACGGCCCCGGGCGACGAGGCGTGGTGGGCCGCCCACCGGGCCCGGGTCGAGCAGGCCGCCCGGACGGCAGCGGAGCGCGCAGCGGCGGACGGGGCAGCGGTGGACAGCGCAGCAGCGGACGGGGCAGCGGCGGACGGGGCGGCCGGGCGCCTCTGACGCCCGGCACCACGCGGTTCGGCCGGGCCCGCCCACGGGGGTGGTGGGCCCGGCCGGACCGCGTTCACGCGTCGGCGCTCACACCTCGACGGGCGACTCCGACATGATCCGGCGCACCTCGACCGGCATGCCGAGCGGCTTCCCCTCCGGCCCGGGGGCGGCCGAGACCTTGGCCGCGACCTCGATCGCCCGCTGCTGGGTGCCGCAGTCCACGATCCACCAGCCGGCCACCCACTCCTTGCTCTCCGCGAACGGCCCGTCGGTGACCACCGGCACGCCGCCGCCCTGCGCGCGGACGATCCGGGCGGTCTCCGGCATGTCCAGGCCCTGGGCGTCGACGAGTTCGCCGGTGCCGGCCAGCTCGGCGTTCAGGTCCCGCATGTACTGGACGTGGACCCGGACGTCCTCCAGCGGCCAGTCCTCGACCTTCGGGAAGTCGACGTCGTTCTTGCTGAACTGCATCAGCAGCATGTACTTCATGGTCGCGCTCCTCGTTCGTGGTGGGCCTGCACCGAGGGGTCGGAGCCGACCGCACGGTCTCGACATCGCCGGCCGGAATTCCGGGAAGATTCTTTCGCGGGCCCCCGACCACCCCGGCAGGCCCGGCGGGGGTGCCGTTGACCCGGCCCTGACCAGGACTCTAGGGTCGGGGCCCGTGCAGCGATACGACTGGCTGAAGAAGATTCAGCACATGGACCCGGAGACCGAGTTCACCGAGATCTACCGGATCAGCAGCTGGTACGAGTTCCCGTGGGACTACACCCAGTCGCTCAGCTTCGCGCTCTACCGCACCTACGCGGTGCCCAGCATCGGCCGACTGCTGGCCGGGACCGGCGAGTTCACCCGGCGCACGCAGAAGCGCTACGACGACACGGTGCTGATCCTGGAGGCGGTGGTCGAGCACGGTTTCGACTCCTCGCAGGGCCGCGAGGCGATCCGCCGGATGAACGGGATGCACCGCCGGTACGACATATCCGACGCCGACTACCGCTACGTGCTGTCCACGTTCGTGGTGACACCCAAGCGCTGGATGGACGACTACGGCTGGCGGCGGCTCTCCCCGCACGAGATCCGGGCGAGCGTCAACTACTACCGCGAGCTGGGCCGGCACATGGGCCTGGTCGACCTCCCGGAGACCTACGAGGAGTTCGAGCGGCTGCTCGACGACTACGAGCGCGAGCACTTCGCCTTCGACGAGGGCGGCCGGGCGGTCTCCGACTCGACGCTCGGCCTGATGGCCTCCTGGTACCCGGCGCCGCTGCGGTCCCCGATGCGGCTCTCCTCGCTCTGCCTGCTCGACGACCCGCTGCGCGAGGCCTTCGGCTACCCGGCCCCCTCGGCGCCGCTGCGGCGCGCCGTGCGGGCGGGGATGCGACTGCGGGGCCGCTTCGTCCGCCTGCTCCCGCCCCGCCGCCGACCGCACCTGGCCCGCGACGGCTGGCAGGTCCGCAGCTACCCCGGCTACCCGTACGGCTACCGGATCAGCGAACTGGGCACCTTCGAGGACACACCCCGCTCGGGCGGCTGCCCCTTCCCGCACGCAGCAGCGGACGGAAAGGGGCCCCGTCCGGGCGACACGCCCTGACGCGCCCGCCACGCCGGGCGGGTCAGGCGGCGGCCTTCGCCGGAAGGTCACCGTCGACGACCGACCCGGCGGGCAGGGCGGGCAGGACGACCGGCACGTCGTAGTCGGTGAAGTCGAAGGTCATGGTCTTCCCCACGGACTCGCTCCACCCGTCCTCCATCCGCAACGGCACCATGGCGCCCTCCGCCGCGAGGTGGGCGGTGAAGGCGCCCTCCTCCGTGGAATTCAGCTGGACACCCATGCTCGCCCGGCCGCCCACCGTGCCCGGCTCGCCCGCCAGGGCGCTCCACGAACTGTTCGGATCGCCGAAGGCCGGCAGCCCGGCCAGGTCGCAGAGGTCGGCCATGGAGGCGTACTCCGACGTCGGGGGGATCCTGAACCAGCGGTCCCGGTAGCGCTCGGCGGCCTCCGTGCCCCGCAGCGCGCTGAGCAGCGCGGCACTCGGCCGGTACAGCAGCGTCCCCTCGGTGCGCACGAATTCGAACTCCCCCTTGCCCTCGGCGTCGACCTTGGCCGCGCACTGGCCCTTCCGGTCGGCGGCCAGCTGGACGTTGGTCCTCCGGCCGCTGTCCTCGTCGACGACGAATCCCGTCATCCGCACCGAGGACGCCCGGCCGAACGCCTCGCGGCCCTTGTCCAGCAGACGCATCCCGGTCATCGAGGCGACCCGTTCGGTCGGGCTGGGCGAGCCCGGGCCCGACGCGGCGGCCGTGGTGGACCCCTGGGCGTCGTCGCAGGCCGTCGCGGTGAGGGCCAGGCCCAGAGCAGCGAGAGCCGCGACGACGGCACGGTTGGCAGGCATGAACGATTCTCCCCGGGAACGGAACGCTGATTCGACCCCGCACGATGCAGGCCGGGCCGCCGGTTCGTCAAGCGCCCTCCCCACAGGCCACGCCCGGGAGTTCGGCCGGTCAGGCTTCGGTGAGGTGGCGCAGCAGGGGGCCCGGGTCGGTGGTGCCGCAGGCGGTGCGGACGGCGGCGTCGTGGGCGGCGGCGAGGGCGTCGAGGCGTTCGAGGCGGATCAGGCCGCGCCGGGAGAGGTGGGCGGT
Organism: Streptomyces sp. NRRL S-495; assembly: GCF_000966955.1. Classification (NCBI taxonomy): domain Bacteria; kingdom Bacillati; phylum Actinomycetota; class Actinomycetes; order Kitasatosporales; family Streptomycetaceae; genus Streptomyces; species Streptomyces sp. NRRL S-495. Next base: position 656 of record NZ_JZWY01000509.1, on the reverse strand, counting down.
GATCCGGCGGCGGTCCTGCTCGTCCTGGCGGCGGTAGGCGAGGCCGGCCTCGGTGAGGGCGTCGACGAGGCGGCTGAGGCTGGCCTGCGGGATGAGCAGCGCCTGGGCGAGGTCGCCCATCGAGCGGCCGGCGTCGTCGGTGAGGCAGCGCATGACCCGCCACTGGTCCAGCGTGCAGCCCTCGGCCTCCAGGCGGGAGGCCAGGTCGCGGGCCAGTCGGCGCTGGGCGAGGGTGAGGAGCTCGATCAGCAGCGGCTCGTCGGCGGCGGTGCCCCCGGTCGGGACGGTGCCGGGGGTCGATGTGTCGGGGGTGGCTGGTGGTGTCATGGCCGTCTCGCTCTCCCCGCCGCTCTTGCTGTCGTTCCAGCTGTCGTTCCGGCCGCGGCCGGTCCGGTCGGCCCGCCCGGCCTTCCCGGGCCCGCTTGGCCGGACCGGCTGCCATGACGATACTCGCAAGCCATGGGCGCCGACGTGAAGCTGCTGGAGCCACTCGACGCGCTGTACCTCCCCCGCGAGGCACCGGCGCTGAGGGTGGGCCTGGTCGTGCCGCAGTCCGGCCCGCTCGGCCTGACCGGGCCCTCGGCGCTGGACGGCGCGCTGCTGGCCGCGCACGAGGTGAACGCCGGCGGCGGGGTGCGCGGCCGGCCGTTGGAACT
>NZ_JZWY01000508.1:0-4982 GCF_000966955.1 Streptomyces sp. NRRL S-495 | reverse complement strand
ACTGGTGCTGGTGGACGGCGGCGGCCGGCCGGACGCGGTGGCCCGGGAGGTGGCGCTGCTGCTGGACGCCGGGGCGGTGGACACGGTGGCGGGCTGCCACTCCAGCGATGCGCACCGGGCCGTGGAGGCGGTGACCACCGGGCGGGCGGCGTACGTGTTCACCCCGCCGCACGAGGGCGGGACGCGGCTGCCGGGCGTCGTCTGCACCGGGGCGGAGCCGGCCCGCCAACTGGCCGGGGTGGTCGAACGGCTCACCGGGCAGCACCGGCTGCGCCGCTGGGCGCTGGTCGGCAACGACTACATCTGGCCCCGCGCCGTGCACCGGGCGGCCGGGTCGGCGGTGGCCCGGGCCGGGGCGCGGGTGGTGCTGGACCGGCACCTGCCGTTCGGAACCGCCGAACGCGGGCTGGAGCCGCTGCTGGACACGCTGCGCACGCTGCGGGCGGACGCGCTGCTGCTGAGCCTGATCGGCGCCGACCTGGTGCGGTTCAACCGGGCGCTGCGCCGCACCGGCCTGGACCGGCGGCTGGTGCGGCTGTCCGGCGCCCTGGAGGAGAACAGCCTGCTCGCGTACGGCGGGGACACCACCGGCACCCTGTACGCCGCGATGCCGTCGTTCGCGAGCCTCGGCGAGGAGCGGCGGGTGCGGCTGGCCGAGCGGCACCGGGCGGTGTTCGGCCCGTACGCGCCGGTGCTGGACGCGTACGCGGTGGGCCTCTACGACGGGCTGCACCTGGTGGCGGCGCTGGCGGCGCGGGGGGAGCTGGTCGCGGACGGGGGGCTCGCGCGGGCGGCGGCGCGCCTGCTGTGCGGGGAGGGCCCGGCGGTGCGGCGGGCATGGGCGCGGGCCCCGCTGGGACCGGCCCGGGAAGGGGTGCACCTGGCGCGGGCGGAGGGCCTGGGGTTCACGGTCCTGCCGTGAACGGCGGAGTGCCGGGCAACCTCCCGCGAAAACACTTCCATTTGGAAATAACTGGCTCTAGTCTCTCCCACCACCACCCCGGGTCGTCACGGAAGCGAGCCCCCCATGTCCGAAGCACCCGCCCCGCCCTCCGGCCCGTCCGACCGATCCGGCACGTCCGACCCGTCCGGCCCGTCCGGCCCCTCCGACCCCTCCGCGCCCGTCGGCATCGAGGGCTACGGCTACCGGCAGGAGCTGCGCCGCTCCCTGCGCTTCACCGACCTGCTGGTCTACGGCCTGGTCTTCATGGTGCCGATCGCCCCCTTCGGCATCTTCGGCAGCGTCTTCCAGGGCTCGGGCGGCATGGTCGCCCTGGCGTACGGGCTCGGGATGGTGGCGATGATGTTCACCGCCCTCTCCTACGCCCAGATGTCGCGGGCCTTCCCGATGGCCGGCTCGGTGTACACCTACGCCGGGCGCGGCATCGCGGCGCCGGTCGGCTTCCTGGCCGGCTGGATGATCCTGCTGGACTACGTCCTCGTCCCCGGCCTGCTGTACCTGATCGCCGGTGTGGCGATGAACTCCCTGGTGCCGGCCGTCCCGGTCTGGCTGTGGCTGGTCGGCTTCGTGCTGCTCAACACCGCCGTCAACTACCTGGGCGTCGAGATGACCTCGAAGGTCAACAAGGTCATGCTGGTCGGCGAGTTGCTGGTGCTGCTGGTCTTCGTCGGCTTCGGCCTGGCGGCGCTGGCCGCCGGCAAGGGCCGCGGCTTCGACCTCACGCCCGTCTACAACTCCCAGACGTTCTCCTGGAGTCTGGTGTTCGGCGCGGTCTCGGTGGCGGTGCTGAGCTTCCTCGGCTTCGACGGGATCTCCACCCTCTCCGAGGAGAACCGGGACTCCACCCGGGCCATCGGCCGGTCGATGATCGCCGCCCTGCTGCTCGCCGGTTCGCTGTTCATCGCCCAGACCTGGATCGCCTCCCTGCTCGTCCCGGACCCGAACGCGTTGATCGCCGAGGGCGATCCGGACGGCACCGCCTTCTACGACGCCGCCCGGGTCGCCGCCGGCGGCTGGCTCGCCACCGTGACGGCCGCCGCCACCGCCGTCGCCTGGGGCTTCGCCAACTCCCTGGTGGCCCAGGCCGCCACCTCCCGACTGCTGTACGCGATGGCCCGGGACCGGCAGTTGCCCGCCTTCCTCGCCAAGGTCCACCCGAGCCGCCGCGTCCCGGTGAACGCCACCCTGCTGACGGCGGGTGTCTCGCTCGTCCTCGGCCTCTGGACGGCCTCGCGCGAGGACGGCATCACCCTGCTGTCCACGCTGGTGAACTTCGGCGCGCTGACCACCTTCCTGGTCCTGCACGTGTCCGTGGTGGTGCACTACCTGGTGCGGCGGCGCAGCCGGGACTGGTGGCGCCATCTCCTCGCCCCGGCCGCCGGATTCGCCGTCCTGGCGTACGTGGTCGTGAACGCGGACATCGCCGCCCAGCGGCTCGGCTTCGTCTGGCTGGCGATCGGCGGGCTGGTCCTGGCCGGACTGATGCTCTCCGGCCGCCGGCCGAACCTGACGGCGGTCGCCGCCTCCCCCGACTCCCCCTCCCCCTCCCCCTCCCACAACTCGCCGTTCAGCAAGGAGAACCAGTGAGCCTGCCCGACGTCGTCACGCTCTCCCCGACCCCCGACGAGTACGCCTACACCTTCGGCGGAAGCGCCCCGCTGTTGACCGTCCGACCGGGCACGATCGTCGAGTTGACCACCGAGGACTGCTTCGGCGGCCGGGTCCGCGGCACCGGCGACCTGCCGAGCGAGGTCTGCGAGTTCCCCTACCTCAACCCGGTCACCGGGCCGATCGCGGTGGCCGGCGCCGAGCCCGGCGACACCCTCGCGGTGCACTTCGTGGAGATCACCCCGGCCCGGGACTGGGGAATCTCCAGCACCTTCCCGCACTTCGGCGCGCTCACCGCGACCCACAGCACCGCAATGCTGCACGCCCCGCTGGAGGAACGGGTCTGGGTGTACGAGCTGGACCGGGCGGCCGGGATCTGCCGGTTCCGGGCCCGGGTCGGCGACTTCACCGCCGACCTGCCGCTCGACCCGATGCACGGCACGGTCGGCGTCGCCCCGGCCGGCGGCGAGACCCTGATGTCGATCACGCCCGGCGCGCACGGCGGCAACCTCGACACCCCCGAGATGCGGGCCGGTGCCACCGCCTACTTCCGGGTCAACGTGCCCGGCGGCCTGCTCGCCGTCGGCGACGGCCACGCCCGCCAGGGCGAGGGCGAGGTGTGCGGCACGGCGGTCGAGACGGCGATGCGCACCACGGTCGTGGTCGACCTCGTCAAGGGCGGCGGGCCCGCCTGGCCCCGGCTGGAGGACGACCGCTACCTGATCTCCACCGGTTCGGCCCGGCCGCTGGAGGACGCCTTCCGGATCAGCCAGCACGATCTCGTCGGCTGGATCGGGGAGTTGCTCGGCCTGGACACCCTGGACGCCTACCAGCTGGTCAGCCAGGCCGGCCTGGCGCCGGCGGCCAATGTGTGCGACACCAACTACACCATGGCCGCCAAGCTGCCCAAGTCACTGCTGGGCCGCACCCGGGCGTACGACGGCCTGCACGACCGGCTCCGCGCGACCGCGGCCGCCTACCTCCGGCACCGGTAGTCCTTACTGCTCCGCGGCCACCAGAGTGTTCTGATTGGCCGTCAGCAGCCAGCGGCCGTCCTCCTTGGCCATCACGTACAGCGGGCTGCCCTCGTCGCCGACCTGCTCACCGGCGGCGTCGAGGTACCGCTGGCGGACCTTGACGGCGGCGACGTCGGGGCGGACGAAGAACACGTGCGCGACCTCGTAGCTGGCGGTCCGGCCGGTTCCGGCGAAGGCCCCGGGGAGCACCTCGCGGGTGAACTCGGCGATCGCGTCCCGGCCGAGGAGGACCTTGCCGTGCCCGGTGGTCCAGATCGCATCCTCCCGGAAGAGGTCGATGAACACCTCCGGGAGTTCATTGACCTGCGCGTGCTGGACGGTGGCGACAACCTGCTGGATGGCGGCGATCTCGGCCTCGACGGAACCGGCGTTCATGAGTGCGTTGTTCATGCGGACAATCATGGAACTTGAAGCTCACTTGAGGTCAAGCCCCGAACGGGGCGCACCCGCCCTCCCGAGCGGACGGCCAGGAATCACGGCACCCCACCCCTTGCCGGGACGGCGCGGCGGGAGCACTATCTCGACATGCCCATGCCATAGACCCCAGCCCCCGACGCCACCACCCGAACGGTTGATCTAGGCTGGTGACGTGCTCATACTCGTTCGCCGTCGCCACGTGGACCTGCTCCGCGTGACCAGCATGTCCTGTCGACGCTCCAGCTGAACCTCGCACCCCACCCTCAGCGCGGCCCCCACCGGCCGCGTCCCCCCTCCCCGGCCCCGGGCACAGCCGCCGCACCAGGCGCGTCCCCGGCATTCCCGGTCACCACCGGAGCCGGCCGGGACGAGACCCAGCGGATGTCATCCATGTCGCAGCAGCACCCCACCACCACCACCTCGGCCACCCTCCCGACCACCGAGGACGCCCTCCCGGTGATCGACCTCTCGCTCGCCCACGGCAGCCCGGCGGACCGCACCCGGCTGCACGACGCGCTCCGGGCCGCCGCCACCGGTGTCGGCTTCTTCCAGCTCGTCGGCCACGGGGTCACCCCGGCCGAGACGGACGCCCTCACCGACGCCATGCGGGCCTTCTTCACCCTCCCCGAGGCCGACCGCCTCGCCGTCGCCAACCTCAACTCGCCGCACTACCGCGGCTACACCCGCACCGGCGACGAGCGCACCGGCGGCAGCCAGGACTGGCGCGACCAGCTCGACATCGGCGCCGAACTGCCCCCGCACGTCCCCGGCCCGGGCGAGCCCGCCTACTGGTGGCTGGAGGGCCCCAACCAGTGGCCGGCGGCCCTGCCGGCACTGCGCGACGCCGCCCTGACCTGGATCGACCGGCTCGGCGCCGTCGCCCGCACGCTGCTGCACGAACTCCTCACCGCGATCGGCGCCCGCCCGGAGTTCTACGACTACGCCTTCGCCGGCCACCC
>NZ_JZWY01000507.1:0-9609 GCF_000966955.1 Streptomyces sp. NRRL S-495 | reverse complement strand
CCCGCACCTGCGACTCAAGCTGGTCCGCTACCCGGGCACCGCCCCGGACGGCGCCGGCCAGGGCGTCGGCGCCCACAAGGACTACGGCTTCATCACCCTGCTCCTCCAGGACACCGTGGGCGGCCTCCAGGTGCAGCGCGCCGACGGCTCCTTCCTGGACGTCCCGCCGATGCCGGGCGCCTTCGTGGTCAACCTCGGCGAACTGCTGGAGGTCGCCACCGACGGCTACCTGAAGGCCACCAGCCACCGCGTGGTCAGCCCGCCCGGCGCCCGCGAGCGCTACTCCGTCCCGTTCTTCTACAACCCGCGCCTGGACGCCCACATCGAGCCGCTGGACTTCCCGCTCGCCCACCACGCCCCCGGCGCCACCCAGGACCCGGCCAACCCCCTCTACGCCGACTTCGGCTTCAACGAGTGGAAGGGCTACACCCGCGCCCACCCCGAAGTCACCCGCCGCCACCACCCCGACCTCGCCGCCTGACCCCGGCCCCGGTCCTGCCCAGTCCCACCCGTTCCACCCGTTCCGCTTCGGCGCGCGCCCACCCGCACGGGCGCGCGCCGAAACATATCCGAATATCATGCAACCAATAATCTCGGGTTATTTTTGGAATTCATAAATCGCTGGCTTTTCGATCGCGAAGCTCCCTAGACTCCGCCCCGATGCCGAGCCCGAAGAATTTCGGCGCCAAAGGGGGGATGTCATGACGGAGAACGATCCGGGATACGACTACTGGTTCCGCCTGGAGATCGAGGTGAGCGGATCACCGGGCGGCCGAAGCCGGCTGAGGGAGCTTCTCACCGCACGCGGCTGGATCGTCTCGGCCCCGTCCGGGCCGGACACCGGAAACGCACCCGAGACCTGGATCGTCGAGGCCGGGGTCGGCGGCTCCCGCTGGGGCGCGGCCCAGGTCGTCAAGATCGCGCTGGAGCGCACCCGCCGCCAGACCCCGGTGTCGGTGGAGCTCAAGGTCCTGGAGCCGGTCGTCCCCTCCGATCCGCCCCGCACCCGGTGGCTCGCCCACCTTCCGCTCCCGTCGGCCGTACGGCCCGACTGGCTCCGCCGCCCGCTGCTGCAGAGCGGCCTCTTCGACACCGGCCGGGAGATCTTCCTGCCCGCCGGACCTGGCGTCCGCCGGGCGGCCGAGCTGGCGACCGTCCGCGCCCTGACGGAGATCGCCGCTCCCCCGCACAACGCCCTCCCGCGGTTGCTCGGCCCGTCCTCCCGGGTCGAGCAACCGAGCCGAAGCCGACAGCACGTCGTGCCGGAGCGGATCGGCCTGCCGATCGCCCTCACGGCGGCCGTCGTCCTCCTGACTCTCGGGACGGTCCTCAACGCGGCACAGCTCCATCCCCTGGCCACGGGGGTCGCCACCCTCCTCCTCGCTCTGCTGCTCGGCGCTCCGGCGGGCCTGCTCCTGGCCCAGTACGGCACCCATCCCGAACGCACCCGGCCGTTGTCGGCCGCGGCCGTCGGCTGGGCGGCCGGTCTGGCCACCACCGGGGCGGGGCTGGTCCTGCCCTTCGTGGCGCCTTCGCGACAGGGCGCCGCGGTACTCACCGTCGTCCTGTTCGCCGCATTCCTGACCGGGAACGGCCTGCGCCTGTTGTTCCGCAATCTGTCGCGGAAGGCCACGGTCGCCTGGCTCGTCCCGGCGCTCCTCCCGCTCGCGCTCCCCGTGCTGCCGGTCCCGGGATTCTCCCTGCACACCTATTACCTGGACTATTTCGACGCCAGCCGCGAGGAGGTGTTCATCCCCGTCAGTTGGCAACTCATCGCCGACACCAAGGGGATGGTGGTCGTGGTGGCCCCGCTCGTCGCGCTCGCGCTCCTGGGTTACGCACGGCACTTCCACGCCCCCCGCAGCGTCGAAGGAATCCCGCTCTGGGGCGGCCTGCTCTGCGTCGCTTTCATGGCCACCGTCGCGGTGTTCTGGGTACAGGTCCTTACCCCGGCGACCGAGGCCGCCGCGGCGGCGGCCGCCCAGGCCAAGGCCGGCAGCCAACCCGGCCAGTACTTCGGCATCGCACCGCAGCGAGTCTGCGTGCGCCCGGCCGCAGGCTCCATCGCGCCACCGTTCCAGGGAAGCGCCGTCAGCCCCGATCACCCGTACCTCGCGTTCCCGTCCTCGGCGGACTGGATCAGGCTCTGGGACTTGGCCGACCGCAGCTCGGTCGTCGTGAAGCGGGAGCACTGGCAGATCATCAAGTCGAGCGATCCGAGCTGCCCGGTGGGCTGAGCGGGCGTGGACCGGGTGGGACAGTGGTGTCACACTCATGGTGTCACAGTGATGGTGCTACGAGGTGGGAGGCGGGGGTGGAGGTGCGGCTGACGGTGGACGAGTTGGCGGCGCGGGCGGGGGTGACGGTGCGGACGGTGCGGTTCTACGGGACGAAGGGGCTGCTGCCGCCGCCGGTGCTGGGGGCCCGGCGGGTGGGGTGGTACGGGGCCGAGCACCTGGACCGGCTGGGGCTGATCGAGGAGTTGCAGCGGCAGGGGCTGACGCTGGCCGCGATCGAGCGGTACCTGGCGCGGCTGCCGCAGGACTCCACCCCGCTGGACCTGGCGATCCACCGGGCGCTGGTGGCCTCGTGGACGCCGGAGGCCCCGGAGGAGGCCGAGCGGGGGCAACTGGAGCGGCGGGCCGGGCGGCGGCTGTCGGAGGAGCAGTTGGACCGGCTCGCGGCGATGGGGGCGCTGGAGCGCACGGCGGACCCGGAGGTGTTCCGGGTGGACCCGGGGCTGCTGCCGCTGGGGGTGCGGATCCTGGACGTGCCGATCCCGCTGGAGACGCTGCTCGCGGCGCGCGCCGTGGTGGTGGAGCACAGCCGGGCCACGGCGCGGGAGTTGCAGCGGCTGTTCCGGGAGACGGTGTGGCGGCCGTTCCGGGAGAGCGAGCCGGAGCCGGACGACGTGGAGCGGATGAAGGCGCTCACCGACCACATCCAGCCGATGGTGGCGCAGGCGCTGGTGACCGCGTTCCAGAAGTCCCTGCGGGAGGAGCTGGGCGAGGAGGCGGAAGAGGACGTGGAAGGGAACGCGGGAGAGGACCCGGGCGGGGCGGCGCCGTAGCCGCCCCGCCCGGGCGGGGGTCAGTCGGTGAAGGTGCGCCCCTCGGCGGCGATCCGCTCCAGCAGCGCGGGCGGCGCGAACCGCTCCCCGTACGCGGCGGCGAGCTCGCGGGCGCGCTCCGCGAAGCCGGCCGGGCCGCCCGGGTAGCCGTTGATGTACTGGAGCACACCGCCGGTCCAGGCCGGGAAGCCGATGCCGAGGATGGAGCCGACGTTGGCGTCCGCGACGGAGGTGAGCACGCCCTCCTCCAGGCAGCGGACGGAGTCCAGGGCCTCGCTGAAGAGCATCCGCTCCTTGAGGTCCTCGAACGGGATGTCCACGTCCGCGCGGGTGAAGTGCTCCCGCAGGCCGGGCCAGAGCCGGCCCCGGGTGCCGTTCTCGTCGTAGTCGTAGAAGCCGGCGCCGCCGCTGCGGCCGGGGCGGCCGAACTCGTCCACCATCCGGTCCACCACCGCGTCCGCCGGGTGGGCGGTCCACTCGCCGCCGGCCGCCTCGACGGCGCGCCGGTACTCGTCGCGGATCCGGCGCGGCAGGGTGAGGGTCAGCTCGTCGAGCAGCGAGAGCACCTTGGCCGGGTAGCCGGCCTGGGCGGCGGCCTGCTCGACGCTGGCCGGCTCGACGCCCTCGCCGATCATGGCGACGCCCTCGTTGATGAACTGGCCGATCACCCGCGAGGTGAAGAAGCCGCGCGAGTCGTTGACCACGATCGGGGTCCGGCCGATCTGCCGGACCAGGTCGAAGGCGCGGGCCAGCGCCTCGTCCCCGGTCTGCGGCCCGCGGATGATCTCCACCAGCCGCATCTTGTCGACCGGCGAGAAGAAGTGCAGCCCGATGAAGTCGGCGGTGCGCTGCACGCCCTCGGCGAGCAGGCCGATCGGCAGGGTGGAGGTGTTGGAGCAGAGCAGCGCGTCGGGGGCGACGATCCCCTCGATCTCCTGGAACACCTTGTGCTTGAGCTCCGGGTTCTCGAAGACCGCCTCGATCACCGCGTCGCAGCCGGCCAGGTCGGCGGCGTCGGCGGTGGGGGTGATCCGGGCGAGCACCTCGTCGCGCTGCGCCTCGGTGCGCCGGCCCCGGGCCACCGCCTTCCCCAGCAGGCCCTCGGAGTAGGCCTTCCCGCGCTCGGCGGCCTCGACGGTGACGTCCTTGAGCAGCACCTCGATACCGGCCTCGGCGCAGGTGTGGGCGATGCCGGCGCCCATCATCCCGGCGCCGAGCACGGCGACCCGGCGGACCGTCCGCTTCTCCACCGACTCGGGCCTCCCGGCACCGGAGTTGACCGCCTGGAGGTCGAAGAAGAGGGCCTGGATCATGTTCTTGCTGGTCTGCCCGCAGGCCAGCTCGGTGAAGTAGCGGGCCTCGATCGCCATCGCCGTGTCGACGTCCACCTGGGCGCTCTCCACCGCCGCGGCGAGCACATTGCGCGGCGCCGGGTAGGGGGCACCGGCCAGCTGCTTGCGCAGGTTGGCGGGGAAGGCGGGCAGATTGGCGGCGAAGGCCGGGGTGCTCGGGGTGCCGCCGGGGATCTTGTAGCCCTTGACGTCCCAGGGCTGGACGGGGGCCGGGTTCGCCTCGATCCAGGCTCGCGCCCGCTCGGCCAACTCCTCCGGCGTGGCGACCAGTTCGTGGACCAGGCCGTGCTGGAGGGCCTGCGCCGGACGGTACTGGCGGCCCTGCAGCAGGAACTTGAGCAGGGCGTCGGTGATGCCGAACAGCCGCACCGTGCGGACGATCCCGCCGCCACCGGGGAGCAGGCCGAGGGTGACCTCGGGCAGGCCGATCCGGCTGGCCGGGGTGTCCAGGGCGATCCGGTGGTGGCAGGCGAGGGCGAGCTCCAGGCCGCCGCCGAGCGCACTGCCGTTGATCGCGGCGACGACCGGCAGGCCGAGCGTCTCCAGGGTGCGCAGGGCGCGCTTGATCCGCATCGACTTCTCGAAGACGGCGGCGGCGTCCTCCGGGCGGGCGGCGGAGAGCATCCTCAGGTCGCCGCCGGCGAAGAAGGTCTTCTTGGCGGAGGTGATCACCACACCGCGCAGGTCGCCGGAGGCGCCGAGGCCGGCCAGCCGGGCGACGACGGTCTCGAAGTCGGCGGTGAACGCCTCGTTCATGGTGTTGACGGACTGGGTGGGGTCGTCGAGGACGAGGGTGACCACGCCGTCCTCGGCCTGCTCCCAGCGGATGGTGGTGGTGTCGCCGGTGTCGCTCATGGGGTTCTGGTCTCCTGAAGGGCCGGAAAGGGAGGAGGTCTCGGGGGCGCGGGTCAGACGCGCTCGATGACGGTGGCGATGCCCATGCCGCCGCCCACGCAGAGGGTGGCCAGGCCGTAGCGGAGCTCGCGCCGCTCCAGTTCGTCGATCAGGGTGCCGATGAGCATCGCGCCGGTGGCGCCCAGCGGGTGGCCGAGGGCGATCGCGCCGCCGTTGACGTTCACCTGCTCGGGGGAGAAGCCCATCTCCCGGACGAAGCGCAGCGCGACGGCGGCGAAGGCCTCGTTGATCTCGACCAGGTCGATGTCGGCGGCGGTCAGACCGGCCTTGGCGAGCGCCTTGCGGGTGGCGGGGGCGGGGCCGGTGAGCATGATGGTCGGCTCGGAGCCGGAGACGGCGGCGGAGACGATCCGGGCGCGCGGCCGCAGCCCGTAGCGCTCGCCGATCTCGCGGCTGCCGATGGCGACCAGGGCGGCGCCGTCCACGATGCCGGAGGAGTTGCCGGCGTGGTGGACGTGGTCGATGGCCTCCACCCAGTGGTACTTCTGGAGGGCGACGGCGTCGAACCCGCCGGCCTCGCCGATCGCGGCGAAGGAGGGCTTGAGCCCGGCCAGGGTCTCGACGGTGGTACCGGGGCGGATGAACTCGTCCCGCTCCAGGACGACCAGGCCGTTGCGGTCGCGGACCGGGACCACCGACCGGTCGAACAGCCCGTCGGCCTGGGCCTTGGCGGCGCGGGCCTGGGACTCGGCGGCGAAGGCGTCGACGTCGGTGCGGGAGAAGCCCTCGATGGTGGCGATCAGGTCGGCGCCGATGCCCTGCGGGGCGAAGTTGGTCTCGTAGGCCGTCATCGGGTCGGCGAACCAGGCGCCGCCGTCGGAGGCCATCTTCACCCGGGACATCGACTCGACACCGCCGGCCAGGATCAGGTCCTCCCAGCCGGAACGGACCTTGGCGGCGGCCATGTTGACGGCCTCCAGGCCGGAGGCGCAGAAGCGGTTCTCCTGGACGCCGGCCACCGTGTCGGGCAGGCCGGCCGCGACGGCGGCGATCCGGGCGATGTCGGAGCCCTGGTCGCCGACGGGGCTGACCACGCCGAGCACGATGTCGTCGATCGCCGCCGGGTCCAGCCCGGGGAAGCGGCGGCGGATCTCGTGGATCAGGCCGACGACGAGGTCGATCGGCTTGGTGCCGTGCAGCGAGCCGGTGGCCTTGCCCCGGCCGCGCGGGGTGCGGATCGCGTCGTAGACGTACGCTTCGGTGGTCACGGTGGGCAGCCTTTCGGGGCGGGGTGCAGGGTGCTGGGTACTGGGTACTGGGAGCGGGCGTGGCGGCCGGAGCCCGGGGCCGGGCCGGCCGGGGTTCAGCCGAGGATGGAGCGGCCCACGATCTCCTTCATGATCTCGGTGGTGCCGCCGTAGATGGTCTGGATGCGACCGTCGGTGAACGCCCTGGCCACCGGGTACTCGGTCATGTAACCGTAGCCGCCGTGGAGTTGGAGGCAGCGGTCGGCGGTGCGCTTCTGCAGTTCGGTGGCCCACCACTTGGCCATCGAGGCGTCGGCCGGGGTGAGCGCGTAGCGGTTGTGCTCGGTGATGCAGCGGTCCACGAAGGCACGGGTGACCGCGCACTCGGTGGCCAGTTCGGCGATCTCGAAGCGGACGTGCTGGAGCTTCGCCAGCGGCCGCCCGAACGCCTCGCGCCCCTTGACGTACTCGGTGGTGATCTCGACCAGGTACTCCGCACCGGCGATCGCGGCGGCGGCGATGGTGAGCCGCTCCTGTGCGAGGTTGCGCATCAGGTACAGAAAGCCCTGGTCGATCTCGCCGAGCAGGTTCTCCTTCGGGACGCGGACGTCCTCGAAGAACAACTCGGCGGTGTCCTGGGCCTTCTGGCCGATCTTGTCGAGGTTGCGGCCGCGCTCGAAGCCGGGCATGCCGCGCTCGACGACCAGCAGGCTGAGGCCGTGGGAGCCGCCCTCGGGGGTGGTGCGGGCGACCACGACCACCAGGTCCGCGAGGATCCCGTTGGAGATGAAGGTCTTGGCGCCGTTGAGGAGGAAGTGGTCCCCCCGGTCCTCGGCCCGGGTGCGGATGCCCTGGAGGTCGGAGCCGGTCCCGGGCTCGGTCATCGCGATGGCCGTGACGAGTTCGCCGGAGCAGAATCCGGGCAGCCAGCGGCGCTGCTGCTCCTCGGTGGCGAGCGAGGTGAGGTAGGGGCCGACGATGTCGTTGTGCAGCCCGATCGCCAGTCCGGACGCCCCGGCGCGGGCGAACTCCTCGGCCAGCACGGCGGCGTAGCGGAAGTCGGCGTTCCCTCCGCCGCCGTACTCCTCGGCGACGGCGAGGCCGAGCAGTCCCTGCCGGCCGGCCGCCAGCCAGGCTTCGCGGTCCACGATGCCGGCCTTCTCCCAGCGGTCGTAGTGCGGCAGCACCTCCTTGGCGAGGAACGCCCGGACGGTGCCGCGGAAGTCCTCGTGCTCGTCGGTGAAGAGGTCGCGTTGCACGGCAAACTCCTTGGGAGGGTGGCGGGTTCAGGCGGTCGGCGATGCGGGGGTGCGGGCGGGGCCGGTGGGCCCGGCGGGCTCCGCCGGGTCGGCGGACTCGGCCGGGTCGACTGACCCGGCGGAATCGGCGGACTCGGCCGGCTCGGCCGCGAGCGAGGGCACGCCCCAGTCGCGGGCGACCTCGGCGGTGTCGGCGCCCGGCCGGGCCGGCGGGCGGCGCAGCGCGCCGGGGGTGGCGGAGAACCTCGGCGCGGGGGCCGGCTGAGTGACGCCGTCCACCTCGACATAGGTCCCCCGGCTCGCCAGGTGCTCGTGCGCGTGCGCCTGACGCATCGTCAGCACCGGTTCCACGCAGGCGTCCGACCCGGCGAAGACGGCTTCCCAGGCGGCGCGGGTGCGGGTGGCGAAACGCGCGGCGATCCGGGCCCGCAGCTCGGGCCAGCGGGCGGTGTCCCACTGTCCGGGCGCGTCCGGGCCGAGCTCCAGCAGCCGGGCGAACTCGACGTAGAACTGCGGCTCCAGCGCACCGACCGCGAGGTGGCCGCCGTCGGCGGCCGGGTAGACGGCGTAGAACGGCGCGCCGCCGTCGAGGAGGTTGACGCCGCGCCGGTCCTGCCACCGGCCGCCGGCGAGCAAGCCCTGGAGGACGGCGGTGAGGTGGGCGGCGCCGTCGACGATGGCCGCGTCCACCACCTGGCCGGCGCCGGTGGCGCGGGCGTGGTGGAGGGCCGCGAGCAGGCCGACGACCAGGTAGAGCGAGCCACCGGCGTAGTCGCCGAGCAGATTGGCGGGGAGGGCGGGCGGCCCGTCGGGATCGCTCGCGGACACATCCGGCAGAGCGGCGGCCGTCGGGGCGACGAGGCCGAGGACGCCGGCCACCGCCGTGTACCCGATGTCGTGCCCGGCCCTGGCGGCCAGCGGCCCGTGCTGCCCCCAGCCGGTCATCCGCCCGTAGACCAGCGCCGGATTGCGGGCCAGGCAGGCTTCCGGCCCGACCCCGAGCCGCTCGGCGACTCCCGGCCGGTACCCCTCGATCAGCAGATCGGCGCGGGCGACCAGGTCGAGCACCCGGCCCGGCCCCTCGGGGGCCTTGAGGTCGACGACCACCGAACGCTTGTTGCGGTTGGCGAGGTCGTACGCCGGTTCGATGCCGAGCGGCGACGGCTCGGGGCGGTCCACCCGGACCACGTCGGCGCCGAGGTCGCCCAGCAGCATCGCGGCGAACGGTCCGGGTCCGATCCCGGCGAGTTCGACCACCCGGACCCCGGCCAGCGGCCCGCCCGCGCCACCACCGTGCACACCGCTGTCACCCACGGGCGCCACGGCCCCTCCGAGGATCGACGAAGTCTGACAGTAAAGCTGTAACACTCGCGATGATAGGCAAGCGACTCGCCGGTAACAAGACCTCGGCCCCTCGTCCGCCGGGACGGTCGCGGCCCGGCCGGATCCCCCCGGCGGGGGAGGCGGATCCGGTCTCCGGAGGACGCCCGGACCGCCGGGCCCGCGGGACCGTGGGGCACATGACCTCGATGCTCCCGCCCCGCACACCGACCCCGGCCCCGACGCCCGCCGCGGCGCCCGCTCCGGCCCCGAACGGCGTACCGGCCTCCGCACCCCGCCCCGCCGCACCGGTCGGCCGGACCCGGACGGTGGCGGCCGCGGTGGCCGTCGCGGCGACCGTGCCCTACCTCGGTCTCAAGCTGCTCTGGCTCACCGGCCACCCGGTCGGGGCCGGCGACGCCGACGCCATGGACGACCTGTGGCTCGTCAACCTGCTGACCTTCGGCATGGACGCCATCGCCGTCCTGCTCGCCCTGTCCTTCGTC
>NZ_JZWY01000506.1:0-13328 GCF_000966955.1 Streptomyces sp. NRRL S-495 | reverse complement strand
CCGCCGGGCGCCGGCCGGGCTGGTGGCCTTCCCGATGTGGGTCGCGACCGGACTGCTCGGGACCATCCTGGTCGCCCTGCCGCTGTTCCTGCTGTCCACCCTGCTGCTCGGTCCGGACCAGGCGCCGCCCGGTACCGACGACGGGCCGAGCGGCTGGGTGTTCCCGGTGGTGTACGGCGGCTTCGCCGTCCAGGGGCTGGCGCTGATCACCGGCTTCCTGCTGTACGCGCGGGAACGCTGGGCCGGGCTGCTGCGCCACGACCGGATCGGCGACCTGCCCCGCTCCCCCACCCTGACCACCCAACGGGCCTTCGCGTGTGTCGCCGCCCCGCTCGCCGCCGGGGTCGCGGCGGCCCGGGTGTACTGGGCTTGCGGTGGGACGACCGGGCTGCCGCTGGAATGGCAGGAGTACCGCGGCCGGGGCGTGGCGGTGATGGACGGAGTGACGGCCCTGATGGCGGTGGCCGCCGGCGCGGCGCTGCTGCTGCTGGTGTTCCGCGGCCGTCCGGGGTGGCGGCTGCGCGGACCGCTGGCCGTGGTGTGGACGGCGGCCGGGTCGCTGTTCGGCTGGGGGTCCTGGCAGTTGGTGGCGTTCGGGACGTTCACGGCGGCGCCCGACCCCAAGCGGGCGGTGCCGGGTCTGATGACCCTGGTGGAGTCCGCGCAGGTGGCGACCGGGCTGCTGGTCCTGGCGGTGGGCGCGATCGCCCTGGCCGAGCGGTCCGCGGCCCGCGCCGTCCCGGACACCGCGTGGGCCTCGGCGATCCCGCGGACCGGCCGGGCCGCTGACGTAGAGTCTGCGGAATGATCACGGGGGCGGGGGCCGACCGGCGCACGGACGCGGGCACGAGCACACACGCGGGCACGGGCACGGGCACACACGCGGGCACGGACGCGGAGAACGACAGGGGCAGCACGGAGAAGGGCCGGAGCGCAGGCCCCGTCCGCCGCGCGCTGCGCGCCCTGTTCGGGCGGCAGGCCCGGCTGCGGTGGGTGCACCTGGTGCTCGGCGGCGCACTGCTGATGCCGTACTGGCTGCTGTCGACGGTCGTGCTGGGCTCGCTCGACCCGCAGAAGGGCCCGCTGCTCCAGGTCCTGCTCTACTTCGCCGCCCTCGCCACCTCGCTCCCGATGGCCGCCGCCACCGCGCTGGTGCCGACCGTCCGGGCGCTGGAGGGGGCGGCCGCCCTGGCCCTCTGCGCGCCCGCCCGGGCGGGCGAGGTGGTCACCGGACCCGCCCGGTCCTGGGCGGCCCGACGGCGGACGGCCGGCTGGTTCGTACTGCACCTGGCGTTCGGCGGCATCGTCAGCGGGATGACGCTGGCCGGCACGCCGTTCGCGGCGATGCTGGTCCTCCGGCCCACCGGCTTCGAGGAGTTGACGCGGTTCTGGGAGGACCACGGCGTGCCGGGCCCGCTGCCCGGCCCGGTGCTGGGCCTCGCCCTGTTCGCGCTGATCGTCGGCACCAGCGCCGGCCTCGGCGGCCTGCTGGCCCGCTGGGCACCCGTCCTGCTCGGCCCGACCCCGGACGAGCGCCTGGCCGCCGCCGAACGGCGCGCCACCGTACTCGCCCAGCGCAACCGGCTGGCCCGCGAACTGCACGACTCGGTCGGCCACGCGCTGAGCGCCGTCGGCATCCAGGCCTCGGCCGCCGCCCGGGTGCTGCGCACCGACCCGGAGTTCGCGGCGGAGGCGCTGGCCGCCATCGAGGAGACCGCGCGGGGCGCCGTCGCCGAACTGGACGCGGTACTGGGACTGCTCCGCGAGGAGGAGCGCGGCGAGGCCGCAACGGCCGGCCCGACCCTCGCCGGGCTGGACGACCTGCTGCGGCAACTCGCCAGGACCGGGGTGACGGTGGACGCCGAGCTGGCGCCGGGCCTGGACCGGCTGCCGCCCGAGTTCTCCCGCGAGGCGTACCGGATCGTCCAGGAGGGCCTCACCAATGTGCTGCGGCACGCCGGGCCCGCACCCGCCCGACTGCGGGTCTCGCTGGACGACGGGTGGGTGGGGATCGAGCTGACCAATCCGCTGGAGCGGCTCCGGCCCGGTCGGCCCGGCGGCGGACGCGGCCTGCGCGGGATCGGCGAACGCGCGGCGGCGCTGCACGGCGGCTGCGAGGCCGGGCCGACGGACGACGGAACGATGTGGCGGCTGGCCGTCCGGCTGCCGGTGGGAACGGGAGGAGAGCAGTGGTGAACGGTTCGAGGAGCACGGCAGGGGTCGAGGGGGCGGCGTCGGGGGCCGCCGCCCCGGTGCGGGTGGTGATCGCCGACGACGAGCGGCTGGTGCGGACGGGCCTGCGGGTGGTCATCGACGCCGAACCGGACCTCACCGTGGTCGGCGAGGCCGCCGACGGCGTCGAGGTGGTGCCGCTGGTGCGCGAACTGCGTCCGGACGTGGTGCTGATGGACGTCCGGATGCCCGGGATCGACGGCATCCGGGCCACCGAGCAGCTGATCGGCGGGATGGCCGAGCCGCCCCGGATCCTGGTGGTCACCACCTTCGAGCACGACGACCACGTGTACGACGCGCTGCGGGCGGGGGCGGCCGGCTTCCTGCTGAAGCGGGCCCGGGCGGAGGAGATGGTGCAGGCGGTGCGGCTGATCGCGCGCGGCGACTCGCTGCTGTTCCCGGCGGCCGTCCGCGAGCTGGCCCTCCGGTACGGGGCGTCGTCCGCGCGGGACACCCGTCCGGCGCCCGGCCGGGGTTCGGCCCCGGGCCGGAGCCGTACGCCGATCGAGCGGCTGACCGAGCGTGAGGGCCAGGTGCTGCGGCTGATGGCGGCGGGGCTGAGCAACGGGGAGATCGCCGCGAAGCTCTCGCTCAGCCAGGAGACGATCAAGACGCACGTGGGCAGCGTGCTCGCCAAGCTGGGCGCGCGGGACCGCACCCAGGCGGTCATCACCGCCTACGAGTCGGGCTTCGTCCTGCCGGGCTGAGTCCGGCGGCCGCGGCCACCGGCGGGCGCGTGCCGAGGTGTCGGCCGAGGTGTCGGCCGAATGTCGCAGGGGCATCCACAGGGAATCCGGTAGGTGGCGGAACGTTTTTCCCCTCCGCCCGACCCACAGGTAGAGTGCGATCTTCCCCTTCGACGTCCGATACCTCCTGTATCGCCCGAAAAAAGAACTGGTGGCCGCATGTCAGTCCGGACCAGCCCGGCGCTCTGGTGGCGCGCCGGCATCGTGCTCTCGACGGGCCTCGGCCTGAGCCTCCAGACCGCGCCGCTGGTGTACTTCACCATCCAGAGCAATGTGATCGTGCTCGGCTACTTCGTCGGCGCCGTCTACTGGATGCTGAAGCGCGGGACCACCGACGCACCCGCGCCCCGGCTGCGCGGCGCCGCCACCCTGTACATCCTGATCACCGGGCTGGTCTCGCACATCCTGCTGGAGCACGGCGCCAACCCGCTGCCCGGCCTGTTCGACGGGCCGGACAAGCTCCAGCACTGGTCTTCGTTCTTCGTGCACTACGTCACCCCGGTGCTGGTGATCGTCGACTGGCTGGTGTTCCGGCCCCGCAACGCCTCGTCCTGGCGGGACATCCCGCTCTGGCTGACCTTCCCGCTCGGCTACGCGGCGCTCGTGCTGGTCCGCAACGCGCTGTTCTCCAACTACCCGCTGCCGTACCCGTACTTCTTCTTCGACCCGACCACCAAGGGGTACGGCTACGTCTGGGGGCAGATCGCCCTGCTGACGGTCGAGTTCGTCGCGCTGGCCGCCGTCGTGGTCGGCCTGGACCGGCTGGGCACCCTGGTCCGCGCCCGGCTGACGCGCGACAGCACCGACAGCACCGACAGCACCACCCCGGCCGAGGCCTGACGGCGGGTCGGCTCCGGTCCGGCGCCGGATCCGCCCCGGTGCCGGACCGAAGCCACCCCGGCCGTCCGGCCTCAGATCCGCCAGGACCGGATCCGGTCGGCCGCCGCGAACACGTCCGCCCGCCCCTCCACGATGTCCCGGGCCAGCTCGACCAGCGCCCCGTACGGCGGATCGACGCCCTCGCCCGCCGCGTGCATGTACGCGGCCGTGGCCATGCAGGCGTAGAGGTTGTTGCGCAGCGGCAGCGGGCGCAGCAGCACGATCGTGTGCATCAGGGTGGCGGCGCACCAGGCCGGATCGGCCTCGTGGCCGAGCTGAGCGGTGTTCACCCGGTGCCGTGCGACGGCCGCTTGGAGCGCCGAGTAGTCGCGCACGCTGAGGTCCTCGGGCGAGGCCAGCTCCTGGATGTCGAGCAGCCAGCGCAGATCGACGCGCGGCAGCATCATCGCGCCACCCCTCCCGTGACGGCGCCGCTCAGGCGGCGGGCGCGTCCTCCGGGAACGCCCGGTCGAACTCCTCGCGGTGCTCGTTCCAGAACGCCACCGCGTGGGAGACGAACACCCGGCGCTGCTGCTCCCGCACACTCAGGTCGTGCACATACGCCTTGACACTCTTTCCGTCGGCGGCGGCGGCCTCGCGGATGGCGGCGAGTTCGTGCTCCGTGTACTCGATGTTGAGTGCTGGCATGGCGCCGATGGTACTGGAGCCCACAGGAGTTGGACACTGAGCCGACAACCCCGACAGCACTCGGGGGAGCGTCTGGTCCGCAAGTCGGAGCCGGGTGCGCCGGAGCGTACCTCCGGGGTCCTGGTGGGGACCGATCCGCAGGTTGACGTGCCGAAACCGGTCGGGCCCGTACCGTCGGCCCTGGGTGGCGGAGAGGTTCCGCGGGGGAGGCCCGGACCGGAGACGGCAGGGGACGACATGGGTATCGGACGGCGGAGGCCGACGGCCGGAGCGACGGGGACGACGAGGGTCGCGGGGGCTCCGAGGGCTGCGGGGGCGGCCAGGGTCAGCGGGGCGGTCAGGGCGGCGGGGGTCGCGGCGGTCGCGCTCGCGGTCACGGCGGGGACCATCGGCACGGCGCCGTCGGCGCCGCACCGGACGGGGACGGCGACGCGCGGCGGCCGGGCGTCAACCGGCTGGAGGGCGTCTGGCAGACGGACGGGTACGGCATCATCGTCGAGATCCACGGAACGGCCTTCACCACCTACGACGTGACCCGGATCAGCTGCACCCCGGGCTTCTACTCCGGCACGCAGGTCGGTGCGCCCGGACGCGACGGCACCGTCCGGTACGGCCAGGCCGGAAAGGCGTACGCCTCGTCCTCGGTCACGCCCCGGGGTCACGACCGGGCCGTGTACAAGGAGGACGGCGCCGCCTCCGCCAGGGACCTCACCCGGCTGCCCGGCGGCCTCCCGGCCCAGTGCCGGCAGCCCGCCCCGCAGGACGCGCTCGCGACCTTCGACCGGTTCTGGGCGACCTTCGAGGAGAACTACCCCTTCTTCGCCGCCAAGGGCATCGACTGGCACGCGAAGGGCGCGCAGGCACGGGCGGGCATCACCCCGCAGACCAGCCCCGACGACCTGCAGAAGATCCTCGTGGGCCTGCTGGAACCGCTCGGCGACGCGCACACCGCGCTGGGCCGCAAGCGCCCCGGCGGCGGGTACGACGGCGTCTTCGGCGGGCGGCGCCCGGGCACCGCGGAGCCCACCGACGAAGTCCGGGAGCAGGCGGCCCGGGCGGTCGCGGCCCAGCTCCTCGGCCCCGAGCAGCCCTTCGGCCGGGGCCTGCTCGGGGTCGGCGAACTCCCGGGCGGCATCGGCTACCTGCGGGTCAGCGCCTTCGACGGCTATGTCGCGGACGGCCCCTACCAGGACCACGCCGCCGAGCTGGACAAGGCGCTGGACCTCCTGCTGGCGCACCCCGGGCGACTGAACGGCGTGGTGGTCGACCTGCGGCTGAACGGCGGCGGCTCGGACGAGCTGGGGCTGCGGATCGCCTCCCGGCTCACCGACCGGCCCTTCCTGGCCTACCGCAAGGTGGCCCGCAACGACCCGGCCGACCCGAGCCGGTTCACCCGGCCCCAGCCGAGCGTGGTCCGCCCGGCCGTCGGCACGACCCGGTACACCGGACCGGTCGCCCTGCTGACCGCCGGCTCGACGGTCAGCGCGGGCGAGACCTTCACCCAGGCGATGGCGGAGCGGCGGCCGGCACCCGTGCGGATCGGCGAGAACACCCAGGGCGTGTTCTCCGACATCATGTTCAAGCCGGTCTCGGCCGACTTCGTGGCCGTCCTGCCGAACGAGAAGTTCCTCACCCGCTCCGGCAGCACCTTCGACGGACCGGGCATCCCGCCGAACGTCCGCACCCCGGTGTTCACCCCGGAGGAGCTGAGCCAGGGCCGCGACTCCGCCCTGACCGAGGCCCGCAGGCTCCTCGCCGCCGGAAGCACCGGGGCCGCCGACGCTGACGGCGCTGACGGCGCCGACGGCGCTGCCGAAGCCGCCGGAGCGACCGGAGCCGCCGTCAGCACCGCCGCTGCGGGGGCCGGCCCCCGCTGACCGTCACATCGGATCCACCGTCCTCAACTCGCCGTCCAGCTCCAGCCAGCGGGTGATGCCGAGACCGCGCAGGAACGGCAGGTCGTGGCTGGCCACGACCAGCGCGCCCTGGTAGGCGGCGAGCGCCTGGGTGAGCTGGCGCACGCTGGCCAGGTCGAGGTTGTTGGTCGGCTCGTCGAGCAGCAGCAGCTGCGGCGGCGGGTCGGCCAGCAGCAGCGCCGCCAGGGTGGCCCGGAACCGCTCGCCGCCGGAGAGCGTGCCGGCCGGCTGGTCGGCCCGCCCGCCGCGGAACAGGAACCGGGCCAGCCGGGCCCGGATCGCGTTGTCCCCCGCGTTCGGCGCGAACAGCTTGACGTTGCCCGCGACGGTCAGCTTGTCGTCCAGCAGGTCCAGCCGCTGCGGCAGGTGCCGCAGCGACACCGGGGCGGTGATCACCCCGGAGAGCGGGGCGAGTTCACCGGCGATGGTGCGCAGCAGGGTGGTCTTGCCCGCGCCGTTGCGGCCGACCAGGGCGATCCGCTCGGGCCCGCGCAGGTCGAGCTCCGCCGTGATGCCGTGCGGCAGCCGCACCCGCTCCAGGGTGAGCACGGTGCGCCCGGCCGGGACGGCGGTGCGGGGCAGGTCGATCCGGATCTCGGCGTCGTCCCGCACGGCCTCCTCGGCCGCGGTGAGCTTGCGCCTGGCCTCCTCCAGTCGCTCGGTGTGCATGCCCTGGAGGCGGCCGGCGGTCTCCTGGCCCTGGCGTTTGAGCTTGCCGGCGAAGATGTGCGGATCGTTGCGGGTGACCGAGCGCTTCTTCCCGTAGCTGGCGCTGCGCTCCAGCCGCGTCCTGGCGTCGACCAAGTCCCGTTTCTGGCGCTGGACATCGGCCTCGGCGTGGCGCAGCAGCCGCTCGGCGGTCTCCTGCTGGGCGGCGACGGTGCGCTCGTACTCGGCGAAGTTGCCCCCGTACCAGGTGACCTGGCCCTCCCTCAGCTCGGCGATCTGGTCGACGTGCTGGAGCAGCTCGCGGTCGTGGCTGACGATCACCATCACCCCGCCCCAGCCGGCCACCGTCTCGTAGAGCCGCTCGCGGGCGGCCCGGTCGAGGTTGTTGGTCGGCTCGTCGAGCAGCAGGACGTCGGGGCGGCGCAGCAGCAGGGCGGCCAGCCGCAGCAGCACGGCCTCGCCGCCGGAGAGTTCGCCGGTGGTGCGGTCGAGGCCGAGCCGGCGCAGGCCGAGCCGGTCGAGCAGGGCGCGGGCGCGCTCCTCGACGTCCCAGTCGTCGCCGATCGCGTCGAAGTGGCGCTGGTCGGTGGATCCGGCCTCGACGGCGTGCAGGGCCTCGCGCGCGGCCCGGACGCCGAGCGCCTCGTCGACCCGCAGGCCGGTGTCCAGGGTGAGCCCCTGCGGGAGGTAGCCGAGCTCGCCGGCCACCTTCACGGTGCCGGAGGTGGGCGTGAGTTCGCCCGTGAGCAGGCGGAGCAGGGTGGACTTGCCCGCGCCGTTGAGCCCGATCAGCCCGGTGCGGCCGGGGCCGACGGCGAGGTGGAAGCCGTCGAGGACGGGCCTGCCGTCCGGCCAGTCGAAGGAGAGGTCGGTGCAGAGGAGCGAGGTGGTGGGTTGTGCCATGGAGGCCTCCCGAGGGTCTGCCGGACGCGGCCGGTCACCGGACGTGGTCGTGGGACGACACGGGGAGACACCGCGGGTGCGGGCGGGACCGGGAAGGGGGGCCGGGACAGGGCTCGGGTCGTCAGAGCGACGGGGGACGCCGGGCCGGCTCACCACTGAGGTCGGGCACTCGCACACTCACGGACCGCGCGGGCAGCACTGGGGCTGCGGCAGGGCAGCGAAGGCGCTGCGGCGCGGCGGGGGCGGTGTCTCGGGACCTCAGTAGAGCAACGGCCTTCTCCTGTTCTGGCGGGTGGCAAGGATCACGCTACGGAGGCTCCCGGTAGTGTGCAACCGGTTATTTCGGTGCCGATCGCGTGCCGATCCGGTGACAGCCCCGCCCCGGAACGGCCGACGGCCGGAAGCCGTCCGCCGCACATGGCAGACTCCTCCCCTGCCACTCCCGCCACACCCGCGGCCCGTCCGCCGCAGGGCCGGTGGCGGTCACTCACATCCGTGGCGTGCATTCACAGGGGGAACCGAACATCATGTCATCGATATCCCGGGCGACGCGTGCCGCGCTGGGCGCCTCCGTCGTCGCTCTGACGATGGTCGTCGCGACCGCGTGCGGCCCGGACAACAACGACCCGGCCGCCGCCCCGACCGGCGGGACGACCGCCGCGGCCACCGCGGGCGCCACCGAGCCGGGCGGTCTGCCGCCGATCAAGCTGCCGACGGCCGACGAGCTGAAGAAGTGGAACTTCGACGACTGGGACAAGTGGGCCCAGCAGAACGTCGTCTCCCCGGCCGTGAAGGGCTTCTGGGACCTGCAGAAGATCCTCAAGGCCAAGCCCTACAAGCCGGGCCCGGGCAGCCAGCCCACCGCGCAGCCGACCACCGCGGCGCCGGCCCAGCCGACCACCCAGCCGCCGGCGCAGCCCACCGCGCAGCCGACGGCGGCCCAGCCCACCAGCGCCGCCCCCACCCAGCCGGGCGGCAGCGGCGGTACCGGTGGCGGCACCGGTGGCAACGGCGGCGGCAGCCAGAACGACCCGCAGCCGAAGCTGGTCGAGATGAAGCCCCTCCCGCACCCGTTCGCCAAGCCGGCCCACGTCAACGGCAAGCTGTTCTTCCAGGACGGCAAGCAGGACTACGTCTGCTCCGGCACGGTCGTCTCCGACCCCGCCAACCCGGGGAAGAGCAACCTCGTCTGGACCGCCAGCCACTGCCTGCACGGCGGCAAGGGCGGCAAGTACCACACCAACATCACCTTCGCCCCGGCCTTCAACAGCAGCGGCGCGGTGAGCGCCGGCAAGCAGGGCACGCTGGCCGACGCCGAGCCGTACGGCGAGTGGGGCGCTGTCTCCGGCATGGTCTCCCCGCAATGGACGGCCGAGGCCGACCCGGAGAACGGCGGCCCGTGGAGCCAGTACGACTTCGGCATCCTCAAGGTCGCCAACCCGGACGGCAGCGCCAAGTCCCTGGAGGAGGTCGTCGGCGGCTCCGTGCCGGTCTGGTTCAACGCCCCGCGTGAGCAGATCGCCTCGGTCAGCACCTACGGCTACCCGGCCGCCAAGCCGTTCGACGGCATGGAGCTGGAGCACTGCGAGGCCGGCAAGCCGGCCCGCCGCTCGATGGACGCGTCCCGCCCGACCATGCTGATGACCGGCTGCAACGGCAGCGGCGGCGACAGCGGCGGCGGCTGGTTCACCACCAAGGACGGCAAGCAGGTACTGGTGTCGGACACCTCCATCGGCGGCTCCGACAACACCTGGGAGGCCGGCCCGTACCTGGACGACGTCGCCCAGCACGCGCTGGAGTACTTCTCCAAGAAGAGCAAGTGACCCCGGTCACCCGCTGAACTCCCCCGCCGGGGGCGGTGGCACCCCGCGTGCCGCCGCCCCGGCGGCGTTTCCGACGGCACTTCCGACCGCACCCGCCCGGTCCGCGCCCCTGCCTGCCCTGCCCGCGCCCCGCCCACTCCCCGGCCCGCCTAGAATCGACGACATCATGAGCGCCACACTCGTCGTCAAGGACCTCGCCGCCGGCCACGGCGAGCGCACCCTCTTCTCCGGCCTGGACCTGGTCGTCGCCCCCGGCGACGTGATCGGCCTGGTCGGCGTGAACGGGGCCGGCAAGTCGACCCTGCTGCGCCTGCTGGCCGGCCTGGACACCCCCGAAGGCGGTTCGCGGCGGCTCAGCCCCTCCTCCGCCAACGTCGGCCACCTCCCGCAGGAGCCGGAGCGCCGCGCCGACGAGTCGGTCCGCGACTTCCTGGCCCGCCGCACCGGTGTGTCCGCCGCGCAGGCCGCGCTGGACGAGGCCACCCAGGGCCTGGTGGACGGCGTGCCCGGTGCCGACGACGCCTACGCGGAGAACCTCGACCGCTGGCTGGAGCTGGGCGGCGCCGACCTGGAGGACCGGGCCGAGGAGGTCGCCGACTCGCTCGGCCTCAAGATCTCCCTGGACCTGCCGATGACCGCACTCTCGGGCGGCCAGGCGGCCCGGGCCGGCCTCGCCTCGCTGCTGCTCTCCCGCTACGACGTCTTCCTGCTCGACGAGCCCACCAACGACCTCGACCTGGACGGCCTGGAGCGGCTGGAGTCCTTCGTCAAGGGCCTGCGCGCCGGCACCGTGGTGATCAGCCACGACCGCGAGTTCCTGGCCCGCACCGTCACCAAGGTGCTGGAGCTCGACCTGCACCAGCAGCAGGTCAACCTGTACGGCGGCGGCTACGACGCGTACCTGGAGGAGCGCGAGACGGCCCGCCGGCACGCCCGCGAGGACTACGAGGAGTACGCCGACACCAAGGCCGGCCTGGAGGCCCGGGCCCGGATGCAGCGCGGCTGGATGGAGAACGGCGTCCGCAACGCCCGCCGCAAGTCGAGCGACAACGACAAGATCGGGCGCGCGATGCGCACCGAGTCCACCGAGAAGCAGGCCTCCAAGGCCCGGCAGACCCAGCGGATGATCGAGCGGCTGGACGTGGTCGACGAGCCCCGCAAGGAGTGGGAGCTGCGGATGGAGATCGCCGCCGCGCCGCGCTCCGGCTCGGTGGTCGCCACGCTGCGCGGGGCCACCGCCCGGCGCGGCGACTTCGCGCTCGGCCCGGTGGACCTGCAGATCGACTGGGCGGACCGGGTCGCCATCACCGGTGCCAACGGCGCGGGCAAGTCCACGCTGCTGGCCGCCCTGCTGGGCCGGCTCGAACTCGACTCCGGCAGCTCGGTGCTGGGCTCCGGCGTGGTGGTCGGCGAGGTCGACCAGGCGCGCGGGCTGTTCCTCGGCGGGGAGCCGCTGCTGGAGGCGTTCGCCGCCGCCGTCCCTGAGCTCGCGCCGGACGAGGTCCGCACCCTGCTGGCGAAGTTCGGGCTGAAGGCGGTGCACGTGCTGCGCCCCGCGGACACCCTCTCCCCCGGTGAGCGGACCAGGGCGGCGCTCGCGCTGCTCCAGGCGCGCGGGGTGAACCTGCTGGTGCTGGACGAGCCCACCAACCACCTGGACCTGGCCGCCATCGAGCAGTTGGAGTCGGCGCTCGCCTCGTACACCGGCACGCTGCTGCTGGTCACGCACGACCGGCGGATGCTGGACACGGTGGCGGTGAACCGGCGGATCGAGGTCGGCGGCGGGCGGGTCGCCGAGCTGTAGCCCCGATCCCGTGAGCATTGCGGGCCGGGGAGGAGGTCCAGACCTCTTCCCCGGCCCGCCGTCATGTGCTGTGCTGTCGCCCATGGTTGACAGCACAGCGCTCGACAGCGCGGTGGCGGGGACGCCCTACCCGAGTGTCCCGCTCACCCCCATGACCGTGCCCGCCCACGAGGCGGAGGCACGCAGCAGGTCCTTCCACGACGTGATGGCGCAGCGCCGGACCGTCCGCGACTACTCGACCCGGCCGCTCCCGGACGGTGTGGTCGAGTGGGCGGTCCGCACCGCCAACACCGCACCGAGCGGCGCGCACGTCCAGCCCTGGCGCTTCGTGGTGATCACCGATCCGGACCGCAAGCGCCGGCTGCGGGAGGCCGCCGAGGCCGAGGAGCGCGAGTTCTACGCGCACCGGGCCTCCGAGGAGTGGCTGGCCGCGCTGGCGCCGATCGGCACCGACTGGGAGAAGCCCTTCCTGGAGGACGCCCCGGCCGTGATCGTGGTCTTCGAGGTGCACAAGGGCCCGCACTCGCCGCGCCCGTACTACACCAAGGAGTCGGTGGGCATCGCGGTCGGCCTGCTGCTGGCCACGCTGCACCAGGCGGGGCTGGCCACCCTCACCCACACGCCGAGCCCGATGAAGTTCCTCAACGAGGTGTGCGAACGGCCGCAGGAGGAACGGGCCGCGTACGTCATCCCGGTGGGGTACCCCGCGGAGGGGGCGCGCGTACCGGACCTGCGGCGCAAGGAGCTCGACGAGGTGCTGATCCGCCTCTGACGCGCCCCCGGACGGCCCGGGTAAGCGGCGCCGGGCGGTGGTGACAGGTACAGTACGTCGACATAATCGCTGTCATGAATCACGTCATGCCACCGCCGTGCGGGGGCGCGTCCGGCTCCCTTCCCCCATCCGTGCCCGCGTCCGGCGCGCCCGCCCTCAGCACGCCCGCCCTCGGCACATCCACCCCCAGCACGCCCACCCCCGGCCGGCCGCCCGAGCTGCTGCGCCCGGCCGGGGACTCGGGGATCACCCTGCGCCGCCGCTCCCCCGCCCAGAGCCTCGCCCTCAACGCCGCCGTCCGGGCCAACCTGGACCACCTGCGCCCCTGGCTGGAGTGGGCCGCCGAGGCCCCCACCGCCGCCCGCACCGCCGAGCTGACCGAGGCCGGCGCGGCCGCCTGGGACGCCGGCACCGACTTCATCTACCTGGTCGGCCTGGACGCCGAACCCGGCCGGGTGATCGGCTCGTTCGGCCTGCACCGCCGGATCGGCCCGGGCGCGCTGGAGATCGGCTACTGGGTCGGCACCGACCACGTCGGCCGGGGCATCGCCACCACCGCCGCCCGGGCCCTCACCGCGGCGGCGTTCGCCCTGCCCGGCGTCCACCGGGTCGAGATCCACTGCGACCCGGCGAACACCGCCAGCGCCGCGGTCGCCCGCCGGCTCGACTTCCGCCTCGACCGCGAGGTCGACGCGCCGGTGCGGGCGCCGGGCGAGACCGGGCGCAAGCAGATCTGGGTCCAGGAGCGCCGCCCGACTCCGTAGCTCTCACCCCGTGGCGCCCCGCTCAGTCGTGCCCTGCTCAGTACCGATCCGCTCAGTACTGTTCCGCTCAGTACCGCTCGCCCGACGGCGCCGGCAGCGCGTCCAGCTCGGCGAGGTCCGCCGGCGACAGCACCAGATCGGCCGTCGCCGCGTTCTCCACTAGGTACTTGGG